>NZ_JAHBDE010000023.1:0-67044 GCF_019956175.1 Pseudomonas sp. BF-R-30
TGGTTAAGATCTTTCGTCTCAACCGAGGCGCGCATTCTACAGCAGCCTCATTTGCTGTCAAGTGATTATTTTCAGAAGCTTTCAAAGTTTCCTTTGTAACTTCAACCACTTGCGCTTCAGATCTCTCATCAGCGGGAGGCGAATTCTACAGCGTTACACGCTGCTGTCAACACCTCTTTTTCAACTCCCTTTCGGCTTCGATGAACTGAAGCAACCTGCTGCCGAAAACTGCGTAACTCTTTGTTTACCAAGGAGTTTTTCGTTTCGACTGCGCCGGAAGTGGGGCGAATTATAGAGATCTGAAATCTGCCGTCAAGCACTGATTTAGGTTTTCTATCAATAAGCTGCAGAAAGCAGCAAAACACCCCAAAGGGTGCCTATATAGAGGAGCCAGAACGCCCCTCTATATAGAAGAGCTTCCCCATAGGCAGCCACAACCCATGTCATAGCCAAAAAATCAGCCCACGCGCACAGACGATTGACTGACCGCCAAAAAACAAAAAAGCACCCAAGGTGCTTTTTTGTTATCGCTATCAGTTGAACAAAGCCGACACCCTCGCCCGCGCCATGTGCAGCTTTTTGTAGCTTTCGATCAGGCGAAGGTGCCTGTCGAGCCCTTCCAGTTTCATGCTCGTCGGCGTCAGACCATAGAACCGCACGCTGCCATCCACGGACCCTATCGCCGCGTCCATCCGCTCGTTGCCGAACATCCGGCGGAAGTTGACCTCGTAGTCGCTCAGTTCCAGATCATCGTCCAGCTGCATTTCCAGCACGACGTTCACGGCTTGATAAAACAAGCCGCGCTCGACAGTGTTGTCGTTGTATTGCAAGAAGGCTTCCACCAGATCCTTGGCCTGATCAAACTTCTGCAAGGCGAGATAAATCAGCAGCCTCAGCTCCAGGATCGTCAACTTGCCCCAAGGCGTGTTGTCGTCGAACTCGATGCCGATCAAAGTGGTGATGTCGGTGTAGTCATCCAGCTCGCTGTTTTCCAGACCTTGGGCCAGCGATCTCAGGCCGACCTTGCTCAGGCTGTGCAGGTTCAGGATGTCAGCGCGGAACTGCAGCGCTTTGTTGGTGTTATCCCAGATCAAATCTTCTACCGGATAAATTTCCGAGTAACCCGGCACCAGAATGCGGCAGGCCTTGGCACCAATGTGCTCATAGACTGCCATGTACACTTCTTTGCCAATGTCTTCGAGAATGCCGAACAGGGTCGCGGCCTCTTCGGTATTGGAGTTTTCGCCTTGACCGGAGAAATCCCACTCAACGAATTCAAAATCCGGTTTTGCACTAAAGAAGCGCCACGAGACCACACCGCTGGAATCGATAAAGTGCTCGACGAAGTTGTTCGGCTCAGTCACCGCCTGACCTTCGAAGGTCGGCTGAGGCAGATCGTTCAGGCCTTCGAAACTGCGGCCTTGCAGCAGCTCCGTCAGGCTGCGTTCCAGCGCCACTTCCAGGCTTGGGTGCGCGCCGAACGAGGCAAACACGCCACCGGTACGCGGGTTCATCAAGGTCACACACATCACCGGGAACTCTCCGCCCAGCGATGCATCCTTGACCAGCACCGGGAAGCCCTGCTCTTCCAGGGCCTGGATACCAGCCAGAATCCCCGGGTATTTCGCCAGTACTTCCTGCGGCACATCCGGCAGGGCCATTTCGCCTTCGAGGATTTCGCGTTTGACCGCGCGCTCGAAGATCTCCGACAGGCACTGCACCTGGGCTTCGGCCAGGGTGTTGCCGGCGCTCATGCCGTTGCTCAGGAACAGGTTTTCGATCAGGTTGGACGGAAAGTACACCACCTCATTGTCCGACTGGCGCACAAACGGCAGTGAACAAATGCCACGCTGGGTGTTGCCGGAGTTGGTGTCGTACAGATGCGAACCACGCAACTCGCCTTCCCGGTCGTAAATCTTCAGGCAGTACTCGTCGAGGATTTCAGTCGGCAGTTCGTCCTTCGGGCCAGGCTTGAACCAGCGCTCGTCCGGGTAATGCACAAACGCCGCGTTGGCGATGTCCTCGCCCCAGAACTGATCGTTGTAGAAGAAGTTGCAGTTGAGCCGCTCGATAAACTCGCCCAGTGCCGATGCCAGCGCGCCTTCCTTGGTCGCGCCTTTGCCGTTGGTAAAACACATTGGCGAGTGCGCATCGCGGATGTGCAGCGACCACACATTGGGAACGATATTGCGCCACGAAGCGATTTCAATCTTCATGCCCAGGTCAGCCAGGATGCCCGACATGTTGGCGATGGTTTGCTCCAGCGGCAGGTCCTTGCCCACAATGTAGGTGCCCGCCTCGCTGGTCGAGTGCGGCATCAGCAACGTCTGGGCATCGGCGTCGAGGTTTTCGACCTCTTCAATCACAAACTCAGGCCCGGTTTGCACCACCTTCTTTACCGTACAACGGTCGATGGAGCGCAAGATCCCCTGACGGTCCTTGGCGGAAATGTCCGCTGGCAATTCAACCTGAATCTTGAAAATCTGGTTGTAGCGGTTTTCCGGATCAACAATGTTGTTCTGCGACAGGCGGATATTTTCGGTGGGGATATTGCGAGTTTCGCAATACAGCTTCACGAAGTACGCCGCACACAACGCCGACGAAGCCAGGAAGTAATCGAACGGCCCCGGTGCCGAGCCATCGCCCTTGTAGCGAATGGGTTGATCGGCAATCACCGTGAAGTCGTCGAACTTGGCTTCAAGTCGAAGGTTGTCGAGAAAGTTGACCTTGATTTCCATGTGCGATTACCAGAATAACGAGCTAAACGATTTGGCCGCCATTATCCGGTTTTTCGGCACAGACCGTTAACTTTCCGCTATTTATCGATCAACACCACACCGCGCTCCTCAAGCAATCGCACAAACATCGTCAGGCTCTGCGACACGGTCCCCCTGCGCCACACCAGCCAGGTGCGTAAATAGCGGAACGACTCCGACAACGGCCAGACACTGACCGTCGTGCATCCAGGCATGCTTTCGAGCATGCTGCGGGGCATCAGCGCCAGGCCGGCACCGGCGCTGACGCAGGCCAGCATGCCGTGATAGGACTCCATTTCGAAAATCTTGCCGGGCACCGCCGCGCCATTGGCGAACCAGCTTTCGAAATGATGGCGATAAGAGCAGTTGGAGCGGAAGGCATAGATGTTTTCGCCATTCACATCCTTGGCCCGATGAATCGGGTCATGGTTGATTGGGGCGATCAGGACCATTTCCTCCTCGAATGCAGGCACGCCCTCCAGCGCCGGATGCAACACCGGACCATCGACAAATGCAGCGGCCAGCCGCCCGGACAGTACTCCATCGATCATGGTCCCGGAGGGGCCGGTGGACAGGTCCAGTTCGACCTTGGCGTGCTTCTGGTTATAGGCGGCCAATAGCTCTGGAATACGTACCGCTGCAGTACTTTCCAGCGAACCCAGGGCGAAGGCTCCCTGCGGTTCTTCACCCGCCACGGTGGCGCGCGCCTCTTGAACCAGGTCGAGAATACGTCGAGCGTAATCCAGAAAGCTCCAGCCGGCCGGCGACAGGCGCAGGCGACTCTTCTCGCGAATAAACAGATCTACACCCAGGTCCAGTTCAAGCTGTTTGATTCTGGTCGTGAGATTCGATGGCACCCGGTGGATATGCTGGGCGGCCACGCTGATGCTGCCGTGCTCGGCGACAGCCTTGAAAATATCGAGCTGAACCAGATCCAAGCCATTCTCCAAACGTGAACGTTATGCTCATTATTATTCAGTTTCCAGAAAACATATAGCCCCATAACCTGAGCACATTCCTACCTCGCAGGACGGTGCCATGACCAACGTATCCAGCCTTACCCATGCCATTTCGATCAACCCCGCTACGGGCGAGCAGATCGGCCATTACCCTTTCGAGTCCGATACGGCATTACAGGCCGCGCTGACGCGGGCCGCTACCGGGTTTCGCGCCTGGCGCGGCAAACCGGTTGAACAGCGCGCGCAACTGTTGATCAACCTCGGTCAGGCCTTGCGCAACAATGCACAGGCCATGGCGAACATGATCACCCTGGAAATGGGTAAGCCGATTGCCCAGGCCCGCGGTGAAATTGAAAAATGTGCGCAGCTCTGCCAGTGGTACGCCGAACACGGCCCCGCCATGCTGAGCCCGGAACCGACTCTGGTAGAAGGCGGCAAGGCACGCATTGAATATCGTCCCCTGGGCCCGATTCTCGCCGTGATGCCATGGAACTTCCCCATCTGGCAAGTCCTGCGCGGCGCGGTCCCCACGCTGCTCGCCGGCAATACCTACGTGCTCAAGCACGCGCCAAACGTCATGGGCAGCACCTACCTGCTGCTGGAGGCCTTCAAGCAAGCGGACTTCCCCGAAGGTGTTTTCGAGGTCATCAACGTCACCCCGGACGGTGTATCCAAGGCGATCGCCGATCCACGCATCGCGGCCGTCACCCTCACCGGTAGCGTGCGAGCGGGCATGGCCATCGGTGCTCAGGCCGGAGCCGCACTGAAGAAATGCGTATTGGAACTGGGTGGCTCCGACCCCTTTATCGTGCTGGACGACGCGGACCTCGATGAGGCGGTAAAAGCCGCCGTGATCGGGCGCTATCAAAACACCGGACAAGTCTGCGCCGCAGCCAAACGCCTGATTGTCGAGCAAGGCATTGCCCGGGAATTTACCCGCAAGTTCGTCGAGGCCACCCAACAACTGGTTGTCGGTGATCCACTGGCTACCACTACCTATATCGGCCCGATGGCTCGCTTCGATCTGCGCGATGAACTGGATCAACAGGTGCGCGACACACTGAAAGAAGGCGCGACGTTGCTGATGGGTGGAAAGAAGGCTGAAGGCCCAGGTAACTACTATGAGCCCACTGTACTCGGCGACGTGACCGATCAGATGACATCATTCAAACAGGAGTTGTTTGGTCCGGTGGCCTCAATCATCACGGCCCGAGACGCAGCCCATGCGCTGGAGTTGGCCAATGACAGCGAGTTCGGCCTCACCGCCACCCTCTACACGCGCAATGTCGAACTCGCCCGGCAGATGGCCAGCGAACTTGAAACCGGCGGCGTGTTCATCAACGGCTATAGCGCCAGCGATCCGCGTGTCAGTTTTGGTGGCGTGAAGAAGAGTGGCTTTGGCCGTGAACTCTCGCATTTCGGGGTGCGTGAATTCTGTAATGCACAAACGGTTTGGCTGGATCGGCGTTAAGAGGGGCGTTGTGTTCCGAACCCGGCTCGGTGGCCGGGTTCTGTTTTCACTCTTGAATGGGAAGGTCAGCTCGCAACTCCTGCATGGTGAGCAATCCTTGTTTTCTGGGATTGCCGCACATCCAACAGGAACATACCTTCCCATTGTTTGCAAAAAGCCCGGCGTTTTTCTCGCTGGTTGACCAGCATTCGTAAGCGCGTTGCTTTGAATAAAAACGAGCCTTTATGCGGCGCGTATCGTGTCGTCGTTGAGCTCTAGACATGTTTTCTCCTAAGCCGAATACGACGAAGCCCCGGCAGACTTCTCTGGCGAGGCTTTGTTCGGCTCATTTCTAAACATATAGAAATGACAGGATTTGATTAAATTCGCTCATCCGTTAATTGATGTCAACAGGCACTCACGCGGCCCGCTCGAATATTAACCCTCGGCCTCCAGAGTCTCCCCCGGCGTGCGTTTGCGCACCGCAGTGCAACAAGCTGCGCACCCTGGATGAAAAGCTGACGACACCACAGGTCGAGCAGATCGCCGCGAAGTACCAGATCGAGTTGGCAGAATACGGGAAGCTGACTTGAGACAAACCCAACTGAAACCTGAAATCAGTTACTGCGACTGAGCTGAACGTTCTGGGATGTACATTCGGTGGTGCTAACAGTACCCATGAAAGCATTCATCTTCACGGAGCACTTCTCGATATTCAAGCCGTTACGTCCATCGCTTGAGATGTTGGTGACATATGGGCCCGCAGTTGTGCAGCCAGCCAAAACAGCAAGCAAGCCAAAGGCAACGATATTGAATTTCATATGAGTCCTTTCGAGCGGTAGCCTGAGCCAAATGGTTCGCCGAAAACGGCATTAAAACGTAGTCAGAGCGTAGACCAACCCGAAAAAATCACCCACTCCTCTGTCGCACCCGGTCACGGTAAAGCCATGATTATCGTCATCACAACACCGCGCTACATGGCTTGGCTCATCGACAAGGGGTCGCGGCGATGACGTCAGACAAGCTTCTTACCCTTTGCCCAACCAGCGACCATCAAGACCACGCCAGGAATCCAAAGGCCCGGCGCAGTGATAGCAAGACCGCAGACAACTAGTGGCAGCCCGGTTAAAAACAACGGATTTCGAAACGCCTTTTCCATAGTAACAACTCCATTAAGAATTTATCTCATTAAACCATCTAGCCTACCGGCGAACTGCGATTAGTCACCGGCACCACTGCTTCTCACAAGGTATCCCGTCGTAGTCGCCATCCATTTCCATTCCTGGGCAATTTTGCAGAAAGTTTGTGGCCTCTGCGCACGAGGTCATCTGCGAGCAATATTTGCGCCCATCGCATTTGACTGGAGCCGAAACAGGCTTTGGCGCAATCAAGACCGCAGAGATTCTTTGGGGACTCGATGGCCGAGCCTCAACCCAGGACTGTAATTCAGGGGAAAACTTCCAAGCCAACAGACCAACAACAAGCAAAACCAAAATCAGTTTCATCTTGATCCATCCATGATGAGAGACCGTTTGTGTTCTCACGTTGCCTGCTTCCAGCATAACCCACTAATCCATATACAGCCTGCCGGTGGGAGGCGGCCAACTGGTACGCAGGTTGGAAGGAGGAATAGATGCCGGGCCTCCACGAAGTGCGAGTGCTGTCGCTGCACCTGTACATGAAAGTCGGAAAGGATGGGCAAAAAATCGCGTGACATGCGAGCGAAGGCATGACCCAAAACTACCAACGTGACCACGAGGAAATCATCTGACCAGAGGCGATTCCGGACCTGAATATCAGCAAAATCACCGGGTAGTTTTGCACCAGTTTTGCGCGGGTTTTACGCAGGCACAAAAAAGCCGAACTAGCTGACTGGCTTAAGTGTCTGATTTCACTCAGAAATAATGGTCTGGACGGAGTAATTCGAACACTCGCCCCCTAGCACCCGATCTCCTTTTTGCATACTTCTTGAAAGCTTTGAAAATTTCACTCTGGATTTTTCCAAGCGAGTATTTACTTGAGCTCCAGCGGTGTTCTGCTCCACGAGAGTCCAGTAACGTCCATCAAGAGCCGACGTTTTTGTGGGGGTAAAAGTAGGGGGAGTCCATTTCATGACCAAAAATTGCCATCAAAGAACTCGAGTCGCTGGCCGCTGAAGATGCCAGCCGGATCCTTAGGGAAGATGGCAATCAGAGCTGTTCTTTTCATACCAGTCGAATCAGCAGCAACACCAGGAGCACATTCAATACCGCCAGCGAACTCAGGCCCGCAAGCACACCGCCAGCGCCCCAGATCTCTAACAGGTACCCGGCCGCGAGGGGAGTCAAGGCCTGTCCTATGAGCGAAGGCCGAGCCATGCGCCCCATCAGCAAAACATAATGAGTAGGCGACATGAGGGCCAATGGCAGCAGTCCTCGAACGATCGCCCGCAAGCCATTACCCGCACCATAGATCACCAGACCCAGCGCGGTCATTGCCGGAGAGATGGTCACAAACAGCAGACCAATTGCCACGAACACCACAGAGATCAACGTCGTCCAGATCGGGTGTCGCTTTCGCGAAAACACTTGTAGAACACGTGACCCTACCTGACTCGGCCCCAGCAACGCGCTCAGTCCGATAGCGGCTGCAAGCGAGTAGCCCTGCCCCTGCAACAATGAAATCAGCTGGACCGACATCGCCGTCATGATCACGGCACCCAACGCGAAGATCAGCGTAAGCAACAGGTAGATCCGCCGGTCTATTGAGAGACTTTCATCACTCACTGCCGGGCTCTTTGTGAGGGGTCCCGTGCCCCGCGCCAGCACCCAGAGATAAAGCGGTGCCACGGCAATGACCAATAACACCCCATAAGCCACGCACGTCGTGCGCCAGCCAACGTGCTCGATGACCAGCGCTACCGCGGGCCATGACAGCGTTGTCGCAAACCCTGAAATAAGCGTGATCCCGGTAATCGCACTGCCCGCCCGCTCCCCGTACAGAGAACCTAAAGCCGCGAATAGCGCTTCATACAGCCCCAGCGCCATACCGACGCCAATCACGGCCCAAGACAAAAGAAACATCGGCAACGAGGTCGAGATGGCCAACAAAAACAACCCGATAGCGACACCCAGCCCGCTACTGGCCAGGATGGGGCGGCCGCCGTACCGGGCGATAAGCCGGCTGGTCAACGGTGCCAGCATCGCGGAAACCAGAATGCTCAGAGACAGTGCGCCATACACCCACTGGCTGGCCCAACCGGTCTCTTTCATGATCGGATCGGCCATGACAGCCATCAGGAAGAACGAACCTCCCCAGACCAGAACTTGCAGCATCCCCAAAATAAAAATGCCGAATACGCCAGGCAGTCGCGTTTGTTGGTTCAAGACAGTGTCATCAGTGGTGAGCAAAGCGGAACTCGTAAGCAGCTGCGCAACTACGGATAATTGGGCGATTTGTATGGGGACGGGGCACTCGCAGCTAACAGGTTCACCGTTGGCTCAAAGCATGTGTCCAGCCCAAATCTTGCGATTGACCAGATCGGCGGCAATCTCGATAAAGGCATCCCCGACAAATTTGGCGGCCGGACTGACCCGCCTGTCGGCCGGAAAAACCTGAACCAGTTTGCGCATGGGAACGGGGTCGACCAAGGGGGCTGCACTGAGCACGCCAGCGTCGACCTGCGCGTAAATCGATGCCAAAGGCAAAGCGGTCAGACCGAAGCCATTTCGGACCAGATCGATCATGGCGCCGAAGGAGTCGGCTTCAACGCTGGTCTTGAGCTTGATCCCGACTTGACGTGCACAATCATCCAGAATCACGCGAAGGCTATGTCGAGCGCTTGGCAATACCAATTGCTGCTCAGCCAATGACTCGAACGATATCGGCGTATCAAGACGCAGGTTGGCGCTGGCGGGACCGACCAGCAGCAGATTTTCCATCATCACCGGCACGATACGCAGCGTATGCAAAGGATGGGGATCGTAAGAAATCGCCAGTTCCAATTCGCCACGCTGAACCCAATCGAGCAGATAACCGCTGAAGGCCGAGGAAAACCTGACGGCGAGATTCGGATGCGCCTCTTTGATCTTGCGTACCAATGGAACAGTGATAATTTGCGCGACCGTCGGCGTCGTGCCGATGACGACCGTTCCCCGAAAAGAGGACTTTGCGCCCACAACAGAACTTCGAATGGACTCCATTTCTTCCATGATTCGGGTGGCATGTGCCAACACTTCACGTCCGGCGTCGGTGATCTCCATGCCTCGACCATGTCGATCAAACAGGTAGGTGCCGAGCTCCTTTTCCAACAATCGAATTTGCCGGCTAAGTGCCGGTTGCGCGATGTGAAGACGATCCGAGGCCTTGCTGAGACTGCCCAGCTCGGCAACATGAATCAGGGTTTTGAGTTGAACGACATCCATTACCAGGCCAGTCAGCATCGGGCTCGGCGCGATATGCGGCGAAAGTGCTGTGAGTGTAATCGCATTTACGCACCTTGGAATGCCCCGCAACCACCGTGTCGTGCGGCCCCAGGACCTTCAAGCCGGCTGTATCCCCCGGCCCGCCGGGGCTGCACGCCAAGCTATAAAATTCAGGTATATCAGTTAGGCCTTCCTGACGGCTTATTACCCTCCTGACTCTGCGGTAGCGTGCAATCAACGTCGGCGCCAAAGAGCGCTCGACTCACTACAAGAATAAGATTCGAGGGCTCGCGCCATGATGTTCAATGCTTCGTCTCACCCGTCCGATTTCCCCGGGCCACTACCGTTCGCCACGCTCGTGCTTCCACCCTCCCCCTTCTCTACGGAAATCCGGCCGTGAGCGGGTTCACGCCTTTTCGTTAAACCCAAAACCCAACGAGCCAGTCACGTCGGACGCGCATCAGCGCGCTCCTCGTCTCCCCTCGCCTTGAAAAAAGGGTGAATCACATGTCCGCATCAATCACAGACGCCAAAGACCACGCAGCCCAAACTGCTGCGATGAGAGCGCCCAACCGCGTCAAGGCCATCATGGGTGCCTGCTCGGGCAATCTGGTGGAGTGGTACGACTTTTTCATTTACGCCTACACCGCCATCTACTTCGCCGCTTCGTTTTTCCCCAAGGGCGACACGACCAGCCAGCTACTGGCGACCGCGGGCGTCTTCGCCGTCGGATTTTTCATGCGCCCGCTCGGTGGCTGGATATTCGGCTGGATTGCTGACACTCGCGGCCGCAAGGTCTCGATGATTATCTCGGTGTTCATGATGTGCGCCGGCTCGCTGCTGATCGCCGTCATGCCGACCTACGCAACCATAGGCGTCGCGGCGCCGATCCTGCTCGTGGTTGCCAGGCTGATTCAGGGCCTGTCGGTCGGTGCGGAATACGGCACCGGCGCCACCTACATCAGCGAAATCGCGACACCGGGTCGTCGCTGTTTCTATGGCTCGTTTCAGTACTTCACCATCATTGCCGGTCAGCTGCTGGCCTTGATGACCGTCGTCATTCTCCAACAAACCCTGACCGGTGAAGAGTTGCGCGAGTGGGGTTGGAGGATTCCGTTCTTCATCGGCGCGCTGAGCTCGGTCGTGGTGGTGTATCTGCGTCGCGCCATGCATGAAACCGCCAACAAGAAAGACATGAACCGCAAAGATGCCGGCTCTCTGCGCGGCATGTTCAAACACAAACGCGCAGTTGCCCTGGTGGTGGCGTTCACCATCGGCGGTTCGCTGTATTTCTATACCTTCACTACCTACATGCAGAAGTTCCTGGTGATCTCCGCCGGCTTCAGCCCGGAAACGGTCAGCTTCATCATGACGGCGGCCCTGATCGGCTTCATGCTTTGCCAGCCGCTGTTCGGCTTGCTCGCCGACCGCATCGGTATCAAGGCGCACATGTTGATGTTCTCCGGGCTGGCCATGTTGCTGGTGATCCCCCTGCTGTACTCGCTGCAGTCGGTCAGCAACCCGTTCATGGCATTCGTGCTGGTGTTTGGCGGTCTGGCCATTGCGTCGCTCTACACGCCGATCGCCGGGATCGTCAAAGCCGAACTGTTCCCACCTGCCGTACGTGCATTGGGGGTTGGATTTCCCTATGCGGTGGGCAATGCGGCATTTGGCGGCACCGCCGAATACGTGGCCTTGTCGCTTCGCTCACAGGGCATCGAGGAGTACTTTTTCTTCTACGTAGCGGCGGTCGTGACCATCACCTTCATCGCCGCGATGCTGATGCCCAACCTGTCGCGTTACGGCTATATCAGTGGCTCAGGTGAGATTGAAGAACGTACCGGTTTGAAGGGACGTGTAAAGCCCCATGCTGCGCGAGTCTGATTGACGGAGGATCTCCAGACGACCTTCAAGGGCCCATGACTTGTCATGGGCCCTTTTTTCATCAGCGCACGGCAGAGGCAGGTGCTACCTGTGGTGCAGATTCAGGGATGCTGTTGCCGACCTTTTCCCGATGGGGCCATGCCTGCAAGTCAAGATCAAGATCCGCGAACTGGCTGGAGTCGAATATCGGCGACTTGATGCCGGCCTTGCGCTGCCGGTCATAGTCACGCAGCAAGCGCATGCCGACGTTGAACAACAGCGCCAGGGCGATCAGATTGACGAAAGCCAACAGCGTCATGGTGATATCGGCAAAGGCGAACACCGTGCCCAGATTTTGCACGGCGCCCCAAAGGATCAACAGCAACACCAGGCCCCGATAGGTGATCACCGCAGCACGTTTATCGCCCAGTAAAAAGCGCAGGTTATTTTCGCCCAGATAGTAGTTGTAGAGGATCGACGTGAAGACAAACAGAGCCAATGCCACGCTAATGAACGTGCGCCCCCAGTCCCCGACCACTGCCGCCAGTGCGTTCTGTGTCAGTACCAGGCCATCGCCTTCGAAGCCTGGTGTGTAAAAGCCCGACAACAGGATCAGCAGGGCCGTGCAGGTACAGATCACAAAGGTATCCAGGAAGACGCTGAAAGCTTGAACCACCCCTTGAGCCGCCGGGTGATCGACTTTCGCTACGGCGGCTACGTTGGGCGCACTGCCCAAACCCGCCTCATTGGCAAACACCCCGCGCTTGACGCCCATGACGATGGCACTGCCAACCAGGCCGGCGAATGCCTGGTCGAGGCCAAAGGCACTTTTGAAAATGGTCACCAGCATGCCCGGTACATGGTCAAACTGAAGCACGATCACATAAACGGTCACGCCAATGTAGGCCAGTGTCTTGACCGGCACCAACAGGTCCGAGACGGCAGCGATGCGCTTGATGCCACCCATGAATACCAGGCCGAGCAATACGGCAATCGCAATACCGGAGTAGGTCGTGGAGAAGCCGAACGCATTGTTCAGCGAGTGAGTCACGGCATGGGATTGCAGCCCGTTGAAGGCAAAACCGAAAGTCACCAGGAGCAACACGGCCATGACCTTGCCCAGCCACGCCTGTTTCAGTCCGTACTGGATGTAGTACGACGGCCCACCCCGAAACTGCCCCTTGGCATCGCATCGTTTATACAACTGCCCCAGGCTGCATTCGAAGAAGCTGGTGGACATGCCTACCAGCGCGGTCACCCACATCCAGAACACCGCTCCTGGCCCGCCCAACGTCACGGCCAACCCGACCCCGGCGATATTGCCCGCCCCTACGCGACCCGCCAGGCTAAGCATCAAGGCCTGGAACGAGCTGATCTGACCGGCACTCTTCTGCACGCTATCGCGAAAGGCTCCGAACATATGCAGGAAATGGCGAAACTGGACAAAGCGTGAACGTATCGTGAAATAACCACCCAGGCCTACGATAAGTACGATCAGGAGCTTTCCGGAAAGAAAGCTGTTTATGACTTCGAGCATGATTTGAACCTCTTGTTGTTATGGATTACAGGCATGCACACGCCCTCACACATCGCCGCGGCAGGCATGTGAGATGAAACGCGTTGAATAGCGACCGCGAGCCCGCAGTCAGGCTCCCGCCCTACATCGGGAAGCGCTCGGGGCGATCGGACTTACCCGGTTCGACTGCTAGTCTGGAAATCGGCGATCTGTTTCCACATCGCGATGGGGTTGGAGTACATGGGGAAGTGGCCGCAGGCCGGAATTGGCGCCAAACGCACGCCTTGTGCCTCGATGTGCGAAAGGTAGGACAGTGAAGCGTTCTGCTCGCCGTACATGAACATTCGCGGGCACTTCAAGCCGAGAAACCTGCTCATCAGGTCGGCGTTATCGGAAAGGTCGACCATCGACCGGAATATCCCCCGCACTGCCCCGGCACGCACCTTTTGCCTGAGGCTCGCCGAATAGAGTGCGCTGGCGTATGCCGGGGCCTGCCGGGCACGCTCGATGAAAGCCGTGAAAAACTTCTCTGGATCATCGCTTGGATAATCATCGATCTGCCGGCTGAGAAAGCAATCTTCCGGAGCAATATTGCCCTCTATATCGACGAAACTGATTACCCGCTCCGGGAACTGATGGGCCAGCATCAGTGCGGTCAGTCCGCCCATGGAGTGGCCGACCAGGTGGAAGCGCTCGATACCGAAATGGTCCAGCATCTGTAACGCGGTCTGCATCAGAAAAGGAATCGAAATACTGGAAAGGTCGCTGCACTGGCTCTCACCACAGCCCGGTGCGTCGTAGGCGAGGAAGGGGTGCCCGGCGAACTCTGCGTGCTGCACGATGTCGGCGTAGTCCTCTTTGGTGGAACCAAAACCATGCAGGAACACAATCGGCGTCAGGTTGCCATTTCGATGAATGGCGGCGACGTTCAGCTGGACTCCCTCAACGGTCAAAGGGAGCTGCGTATGAGTGAACGTTTCGGATGCGGTCACGAAAATGACTCCTTGGACGATAGGACTGCCGCCGAAACAGGTCATCGGCGACAGGCCCAATTTCAGCCGGTTCGAGTCTTATGTAAATTCCTAATTGTGGAACGTTTCCATACGCCAAACCTATCATTGATTGCCCACTCGCAGCCCTTGCTCGCCTCAGGCCTTTTTCCGCAGTCGGGCAATGACTTCTGCTATGAGCGGATTGGGCCGATCCGCATTCCAGGCCACCGCCGTCGTCACCACGTTAAGCTTCTGACTCAATGATCGAAATACCACGTTATCCGGTGCCATTTTCTTCAAGGATGCCGGTACCAGGGCGATGCCCTGCCCATAGCTGACAAAGGCAATTTGCGAAGCGACCGAACGCACTTCATGCAGCACTCGCGGGGAAAACCCGCTGGCTCGGCAGGTTGCGATCAAGTAGTCGAAATAGACCGGGCTGACCTTTCGCGAAAACATCAGCAAAGGTTCGTTGGCCAGGCTGGACAAACTGATACGTGTTCGCGCCGCCAATGGGTGGTCACTGGGTAACGCCACTACCAGACGATCCTCCAGCAACGGCAGTGACTGGATCGAGGCGCCCAGATCACCGTCCAGACGGGCGAAGGCCAGGTCGATATCACCGGCTTCCAGCGCCGGAACGGCCTCTACGCTGTCGATTTCCCGCACGGATACGGTCAGGTGCGGGTAATCGTCTTTCATCTGTTCGATCAGACCGGGCAGTACGTCAAACATGGCCGTGGAGATGGCACCGATGGTCAACATCCCCGACTGCCCTGCTACGGCCTCCTCCACCGCCAGTTCCAGGCGCTCGAGTTGTTCGGCGAATTTACGCACCGCCGGCAGGATCGCCGCCCCCACTGGGGTCAGTTTCGCCCCGCGTCGCGAGCGCTCGAACAGTTGGACCTTGAGTGCCTGTTCCAGCACCTGAATCTGCTCGCTCAGGGGAGGCTGAGACATGCCAAGCCGCTTGGCCGCACGGCCGAAATTCTGCTCTTCGGCGACGGCCAGGAACAGCCAGAGGTGACGGATCAGACGGAAATTGATCATGATTATTCCATAGGTTTAGCGTATCTAACGCTTCTGTGATTAGTAATATACCTATCAAATCGCCTCGTCGACACTGGCCGCCTCCGTCACCGCAGGGGCTACCCCATGAACAAAAAGAGTTTGCTGGATCGCTTGGCAGCGCTGGATACCAACACGGTATCCGACGCCCTCGACTTCCTCGGCCTGGCTGGTGCCACCGTGGGACTACGTCCGCTGTGGAACTGCCCGAAGATTGTTGGTCGCGCCAGCACCGTATTGCTGGCGCCAAAATCCGACAGCGTGCCCACCGTGCATCTGATCACCCCGGTGGTGGAGCAGATCGACAGCGACGACCGCGTGCTGGTCATTGCTGGCGGTATCGAAGGCATTTCCTGCTGGGGCGATATTCTCGCCAACGCCGCGGCCGGCAAACAGGTGCGCGGCACGGTCATCGACGGCTTCAGTCGCGATATCGATGGCAGCGAGTCGATTGGCTACCCGGTATATGGCCGTGGCGTCACCATGATCAGCGCGCGCAATCGGGTGGTGCAGATCGATGCCGCCGTGACGATCAATGTGGCGGGCGTCGACGTCAGCGAAGACGACTATGTCATCGCCGATAACTGCGGAACAGTGTTCGTGCCCCAGGCTTACATCGAGAAGGTAGTCGATCTTGGCGAGCGCATTACCCGTCGCCAGGACGGCATGGTGGAAGCGGTTCGCAGCGGCCGCTCAGTGGCCGAAGTGATGCATGACACCCAGTTCGAAGCTATCCAGGTGGAGCGTTCCTGATGAATCTTGAAGACCAAGCACTTGTCGCCCTGTTTGAGGGCCTGGACACCCCTGGCGTCTCCGATGCCCTGGACAAACTCGGCCTGCCCGGCCAATGCCTGGGCGTGGCACCGCTGGACAATTACAGCAAGGTCATCGTCGGACCTGCCTTCACCGTGCAGTACGTTTCGGCCAGCGTGCCTCCCGGTACTGTGGGCGACTTCATCGAAGACGTGCTCCCCGGTGACGTCGTGGTGATCGACAACGGTGGCCGCACCGACTGCACGGTATGGGGCGACATCATGACCCAGTACGCCGGCAGCCGGCAGATCGCCGCAACGGTCATCGACGGTGTATGCCGTGACGTGAACAAGGCCCTGGGTGACGGTTATCCGGTCTTCAGCAAGGGCCGCTTCATGCGCACCGGCAAGGACCGCGTGCAGGTTCAATCCGTCAATCAGCCAGTGTCTGTCGGCACGGCCCGTGTGTGTGCCCGGGACATCGTGGTGGCCGACGCCAACGGCGTGGTGATTGTGCCTCGCGCCCGGGCAGCTGAAGTGGCCGCGTGCGCCCGCCAGATCGAGTCGGTCGAAGCCGATATCCGAGCCCTGATCGCTCAAGGCAAAACCCTCAAGCAAGCCCGCGCCGCACTGGGTTACCACCACCTGCAGAGGAAAGTCTGATGACCACGCTCCCCCTCCCGTTGAATTTCCACGAACGAGCAAAAATCCTGGGCAGTTCGACGCTGTATGAAGCGTCCCATCTGCCCTGTGCGGTCGACAGCGCGATCCGTCCCGTCTGGGACGGTGCCTTCATCGCCGCGCCGGCCTACCCACTGGAGTGCTCGCCGGGTGACAACCTGTCGTTGCACCTGGCAATGGAGCGCGTACCTCGCGGCAGCGTTCTGGTGGTGGGTACGGGAAGTTTCATCGCCGGTTACTGGGGTGAAGTGCTGACCGTGGCAGCCGAAGCGGCAGGCGTGGTCGGCCTGGTCATTGATGGGGGCGTCCGTGATATCGCGGCACTGAAGAAGCGCCAGTTTCCAGTATTCGCGCGCGGCATCTCGGTCAAAGGCACCGTCAAGGTCAGCGCGCCCTCCGTGGGCCAGCCATTCAATTTCAATGGCGTAGGCGTGGCGGTCGGTGACCTGGTCGTAGCCGACGATGATGGCGTGATCATCATTCCCAAGTCGGATGCCGCACGTACCCTCGCTGAAGGCGAAGCTCGCGCGAACAAGGAAGCGCTGATGATGCAAGCATTGACCGAAGGTCGCTCGACCCTGGAACTGATGAACCTTACCGAATGGAGAACCCGCGCATGAGCGCTGATATCCAACGTCTGAACCAACGCCTGGCCTGTGCGCAACCTTCCGCGACCTATCGGATAATCGATAGAGTGGCTGAGCGCCGGGCGCAAGGTGCGAAGATCATTTCGCTGTGCGCCGGCGAGCCAGATTTCGATACACCCGAACATGTACGTGAAGCGGCCATTCACGCCATCGAACACGGCCACACCCGCTACACCCAGGTCGCCGGTGTACGCTCACTGCGAGAAGCGGTGGCCGCCAAGTTCCGTCGTGAGAACGGCCTGGACGTTACCTGGCAAGACACCCTTGTCTGCAACGGTGGCAAGCAGGTGATCTACAACGCCCTGGCCGCGACCCTCAATGAGGGTGACGAAGTCATCGTGCCGGCACCGTACTGGGTCAGTTATCCGGAGATGGTGCAACTGTGTGGTGGTGAAACCAGAATCGTCACTTGCGATGCCGATACCGGATTCAAGCTGACGCCCGCGGCACTGACCGCGGCGATCACACCGCAGACCCGCTGGCTGATCCTCAACTCGCCTTCCAACCCGACGGGCGCAGTTTACAGCCGGGATGAGCTTCAAGCCTTGGCGCAGGTGTTGTTGGCACACCCTCACGTGTTGATTCTGGCCGATGACATCTACGAACACCTGATCTTCGACGATCAAGTATTCCATACCCTCGCCCAGGTTGAACCACGGCTCGCGACGCGAACCCTGACCATGAACGGTGTTTCCAAGGCCTATGCCATGACCGGCTGGCGTATCGGTTTTGCCACCGGGCCACGCTGGCTACTGGAGGCCATGGAAAAACTGCAAGGTCAGCAAACCTCAGGTGCAAGCTCGATCTCACAGCAGGCTGCACTCGCCGCACTGGAGGGCCCCAAGGACTTCATCCGCGAAAGCCGTGCCGCTTTTCAGGGGCGTCGCGATTTGATGGTGGAGCTTTTGAACGCCACACCTGGTCTTGAATGCGTCAGCCCAGCCGGGGCGTTTTACGCGTTCGCCTCCTGCGCGGGGCTGATCGGTCGAACCTCAGCGGGCGGTCGAGCGCTGCTCACCGATGAAGATGTCGCCCACGCATTGCTTGACGAAGCGAATGTGGCGGTGGTGCATGGCAGCGCCTTTGGCCTCGGCCCCTACATTCGCATTGCCTATGCCCTGGATGATGCTTCATTGCGCAAGGCCTGCGAGGCCATCCGCGCGTTCTGTAGCGCCCTGCGTTAACCCAAGCGTATTTGAACGAACCCGGCCATCGCCGGGTTTCGTTTTTCTCGGCACGGGTCAGACAGTCAGCGGTTTCTCCCCCACACCACCCGAAGCGTCCAGCGCGGCGGCGTCTCGCTCGGCCTCATCCTCACTCACCAACTCGCCTTCCCATTTGGCCACCACAGCCGTGGCGATGGAATTGCCCACCGCGTTGGTGGCCGAGCGGCCCATATCGAGGAAGGTGTCGATCCCCAGAATCAGCAGCAAACCGGCTTCGGGGATATCGAACTGGGTCAGCGTCGCGGCAATCACTACCAACGAAGCCCGGGGCACGCCGGCCATGCCTTTGGAAGTCAGCATCAACGTCAACAACATGGTGATCTGCGTGCCGATGGACATCTCGATGCCATAGGCCTGAGCGATGAACAGTACGGCAAACGTGCAGTACATCATCGAGCCGTCAAGATTGAAGGAATACCCCATGGGCATGACGAAACTCGAGATTCGGCGCTTGACCCCAAAACGATCCAGCGCATGAAGAATCTTCGGGTAAGCCGACTCGGAGCTGGCTGTAGCGAAAGACAGAAGGAAAGCCTCTCTGATCAGCACCACCAGTTTGAACACCCGACGCCCCAGAAACATCCAGCCGGCAAACACCAGCATCACCCAGAGCACAATCAGCCCGAGATAGAAGTCGCGCATGAACACGGCGAACTTGACCAGAATGGACAGGCCGTTAATTGAAACGGTCGCGGCCATGGCCGCCATCACCGCCAGCGGAGCAAGCTTCATCACATAACCGGTAACCTTCAACATCGCGTGGGACAGGTCTTCGATGACATTCACCAGGCCCTCGGCTTTCTTGCCCAGGGAGGCCAGCGCAATGCCGAAGAATATCGAGAACACCACGATTTGAAGAATTTCGTTGGTGGCCATGGCCTCCGCGAAAGATTTGGGCACCAGATGTGTCATGAAATCCTTGAGGGTGAACACCGACGTTTGCAGGTTGGTCGCACTGGTCACCTCTGGTAATGGCAATCCCAGGTTATGCCCGGGTTGCAACAGGTTGGCCATGACCAGCCCTACCGACAGCGAGATCAACGAGGCCGTCAAAAACCAGCCCAGTGCCTTGCCGAACACCCGGCCGACAGCGCTGGCATCCCCCATGTGTGCGATGCCCACCACCAGGGTCGAGAACACCAGAGGGCCAATGAGCATTTTGATCAGGCGTAGAAAAATGTCAGAGACGATCGAGATGTAACCGGCGACTCTGGTCGCCACCGCTTTGTCCGGGAAGTTCAGGAAAATCATGTAGCCGATAAGGATCCCCAATAGCATGGCGATCAGAATGCCTGCCGCAGCCGGTAGCCTGTTTTTCATTAGGTGTGCCCCCTACTTATTGTTGTAGTTGCGTCGGTTACGCGCTGTAACCACGTAGCCGAAAACTACCCTAGCCCCACCCCGTCAATAAGAGCGGATCACGCTCTAGCTGATATGCCCAAATGCTATGGCCAGGCGCCCAGGCTCAGCACCTTTGCCCTTCCCATACTTTGTGGTTATCGCAGTTCGCCACTGCGCCATGCATTCACCGTCCAGCTATATAAAACGGGCATATCTCAAAGACAAAAACGGTAGTCGTCGTTCTCCTTCAGCACTCCCAGAATGTGTGAAAACACAAAAGCAGCACTGCTTGGGAGATGGGCATGTCAACAGAAGCTGAACAAACCGTGGGACAGGATTGGCAGGAGGATGTATTCCGCGTGCTCAAGGCCCACGACGTCAAACACGTGGTCTTCGTACCGGATGCAGGTCACTCGGCGGCCATCCGCATGTCGTATGCCGACCCGGACATCAAGGCCGTTGTCCTCACCACCGAAGAAGAAGGCATCGGCTACCTCGCCGGCGCCTGGCTCGGCGGTGAGCGCGGCGCCCTATTGATGCAGTCCAGTGGTGTCGGCAACTGCATCAACACCCTGGCACTTCAGGTATGTGCCGGCTTCCCGCTGTTGATGGTGGTCACCATGCGCGGCGACTGGGCCGAATTCAACGCGTGGCAGAACCCGATGGGCCAGGCCACCGAAGCCTCCCTGAACCTGATGAAGGTCATGACCTGGCGCGCAGATGTCCCGGAAGACGTCGCCCCGCTGCTGCACGGTGCCGCGACCATGGCCTTCAACGGTGATTCCGCCACTGCCCTGCTGCTCGGTCAGCGCCTGATTGGAGAAAAGAAATGGGTCAAGTAAGCGCAAACCACACCCTGTGCCGCCGCGAAGTGGTCAAGGCCTTGCTGGCCGACCGCAAAGATGTGCTGGTCGTGACCGGTCTGGGCTCAGCGTCTTATGACGTCATGGCCGCCGGCGACCATGATCTGAATTATTACCTCTGGGCTGCCATGGGCAGCGCAATAACGGTCGGCCTGGGCCTGGCGAATGCCCAGCCGGACAAGTCGGTGGTGGTAGTCACCGGTGACGGTGAGTTACTCATGGGATTCGGCGCACTGGCCACGGTAGCACTGCAGAAGCCCGCCAACCTGACCATCGCAGTGCTGGACAACGGTCACTTTGGTGAGACCGGCATGCAAGTCAGCCACGCCGGTTTCGGTATTTCCCTGGACCAGGTGGCGAAGACTTGCGGCTTCAGCTGGACCGACGAAATTCGCGACATGGAAGGCGTACACGACCTGCGCGAACGCTTCGCTACCCGTGACGGCGTCAAGCTCGCGACGATCAAGATCAAAGCAGAAAACCCACCCCGGGTGCTGCCACCCCGTGATGGTCACTACGTCAAAAATCGCTTTCGTGCTGCGCTGGGTTTCAACCCGATCTGATTGCGCCCTACCCGAACCCGGTCACGCAGGGCTGATGCCATGCGTGACGCGTTGAGGAGAATAATAATGACCGACCGCAACTCTGATGAACTCAATGCCATCCGCGAAGGCGTACGCGCCTTGTGTGCTGAATTCGATGCCGCTTACTGGCGCAAAGTCGACGAAGAAAAAGGCTTCCCGGAAACCTTCGTCAAGGCTTTGACCGACGCCGGTTGGCTGGCTGCGATGATTCCTGTCGAATATGGCGGCTCCGGCCTCGGGCTGGCCGAGGCCTCGGTGATCCTCGAAGAAGTGAACCGCTGTGGCGGCAACTCCGGCACCGTTCACGGGCAGATGTACAACATGTTCACCCTGCTGCGTCATGGCAGCGAGGCACAGAAAAGCTACTACCTGCCGAAACTGGCCAACGGTGAACTGCGCCTGCAATCGATGGGTGTGACCGAGCCCACCACCGGCACCGATACCACCAAGATCAAGACCACCGCGATCAAACGCGGCGACAAGTACGTGATCAACGGGCAGAAAGTGTGGATCTCGCGAATCCAGCATTCCGACCTGATGATCCTGCTGGCGCGCACTACGCCCTTGGCCGAGGTGAAGAAAAAGTCCGAAGGCATGTCGATCTTTCTGGTCGACCTGCGCGAGGCCATCGGCAACGGCATGACCGTGCAGCCGATCGCCAACATGGTCAATCACGAAACCAACGAACTGTTCTTCGACAACCTGGAAATCCCCGCTGACAGCCTGATCGGCGAGGAAGGCAAAGGCTTCCGGTACATCCTCGACGGGCTGAATGCCGAACGCACACTTATCGCTGCCGAATGCATCGGCGACGGTCGCTGGTTTATCGAAAAGGCCAGTGCTTATGCCCGAGACCGTGTGGTGTTCGGGCGCCCTATCGGGCAGAACCAGGGCGTGCAGTTCCCCATCGCCGAAGCCCACATCGAAATCGAAGCGGCTGACCTGATGCGCTGGCGTGCCTGCGAAGAATACGACAGCGGCATCAACGCCGGGGCCAGCGCCAACATGGCCAAGTACCTGGCAGCGAAAGCGTCCTGGGAAGCGGCTAACGCCTGCTTGCAGACCCACGGAGGATTCGGCTTTGCCTGCGAATACGACGTCGAACGCAAATTCCGCGAAACCCGTCTGTATCAGGTAGCGCCCATCTCTACCAACCTGATCTTGTCCTACGTTGCCGAACACCTGCTCGAGCTGCCGCGCTCTTTCTGATAACAAGAGAGATAAAAATCATGAGCCAGCCCAAAAGCATCCGTCCGCTCGATGGCCTTACCGTCGTCAGCCTTGAGCATGCCATTGCCGCGCCCTTCTGTACCCGACAACTGGCCGATCTCGGCGCAAGGGTGATCAAGGTCGAACGTCCAGGCACAGGCGATTTCGCCCGGGGCTACGATCAACGCGTCAACGGTCTGGCCTCGCACTTTGTCTGGACCAATCGTTCAAAAGAAAGCCTGACCCTCGACCTGAAGCAGGATTGTGCCGCCGACGTGCTGGACAGTTTGCTGGCCACCGCCGATGTGCTCGTGCAGAACCTGGCGCCCGGTGCGGCCGCGCGAATGGGGCTGTCATTCGAGGTGCTGCACCAGCGTTTTCCGCGCCTGATCGTCTGCGACATTTCAGGCTATGGCGCCGGTGGCCCCTACGAGAAGAAGAAAGCCTACGATCTGCTGATCCAGAGTGAAGGCGGATTCCTGTCGGTCACCGGCGGCCAGGGCGAGGAAGAAATGGCCAAGGCCGGTTGTTCAATTGCCGATATCGCGGCCGGCATGTACGCCTACACCGGCATCCTGTCTGCGCTGTTGTTGCGTGAACGCACCGGTGAAGGCAGCCACCTCGACGTTTCGATGCTCGAAAGCCTGGTCGAGTGGATGAACTACCCGATGTACTACGCCTATGACGGAGCTCCTCCGCCCCCTCGCGCCGGCGCTGCACACGCCACCATTTACCCCTATGGTCCCTTCCCTGTCGGTGACGGCACCACGGTGATGCTGGGTTTGCAGAACGAGCGTGAATGGCAGTTGTTTTGCGAGAAGGTGCTGCTTGCGCCCGGGTTGGCCAAAGACCCGCGTTTCTCGGCCAACTTCAAACGTGTCGAAAACCGCAATGTGCTACGGGAATTGATCGTTGAATCGTTCTCCACGCTCAACTTCGATGCGGTGATCGATCGCCTGGACCAGGCGCAAATCGCTAACGCCCGAGTGAACGATATGCAAGGTGTCTGGGACCATCCGCAACTTCAGGCCCGTGATCGCTGGCGAGCAGTCGAAACCTCTGCTGGCCCCGTTCCGAGCCTGGTCCCGCCCGGCAGTAACAGTGCGTTCGAACCTCGCATGGATGCCGTGCCAGGACTTGGCCAACACACCGAACAAGTGCTCAAGGAGCTGGGACTGGGGGCAGAGCGCATTGAACAAATGCGTGCCACCGGTGCCATCTAACGGCAACGATCAAAGTTTTTCGAGAGAACACTGCCCAATGAAGATCCTGGTAGCTGTGAAACGAGTGGTCGATTACAACGTGAAAGTTCGCGTGAAAGCCGACAACTCTGGCGTCGACCTCGCCAACGTCAAGATGTCGATGAACCCGTTCTGCGAAATCGCCGTGGAAGAAGCCGTGCGCCTGAAAGAACTCTCTATACAAGAAGGGCGCGTTGCGACTGAAATCGTCGTTGTCTCCGTCGGCCCGTCCACCGCTCAAGAGCAACTGCGCACCGCGCTGGCTCTGGGTGCCGACCGCGCCATCCTCGTCGAGTCCGCCGAAGACCTGACTTCCCTGGCTGTTGCCAAACTGTTGAAAGCTGTTGTCGACAAGGAACAGCCTCAGCTGGTGATCCTTGGCAAACAGGCCATCGACAGCGACAACAACCAGACTGGCCAGATGCTCGCTGCATTGAGTGGCTACGGTCAGGGCACGTTCGCTTCGAAAGTCGAAATCAGCGGCGACAGCGTAGCTGTGACCCGTGAAATCGACGGCGGCGCGCAAACAGTTTCCCTGAAACTGCCGGCGATCGTCACCACCGACCTGCGTTTGAACGAGCCGCGCTATGCGTCTCTGCCAAACATCATGAAAGCCAAGAAGAAGCCTCTCGAAGTAGTGACTGCGGATGCTTTGGGCGTTTCCACCACCTCCACCAACAAGACGTTGAAAGTCGAAGCGCCGGCTGCACGTAGCGCGGGTATCAAGGTCAAGTCGGTGGCTGAACTGGTCGAAAAACTGAAAAACGAAGCGAAGGTGATCTGAATGGCTATCCTGGTTATTGCTGACATTTCAACTGACCAGCAGGACAACAAAGTGCTGGCCCCGGTCACGCTGAATACCGTTGCTGCTGCCGCCAAAATCCATGGCGACATCCACGTTCTGGTGGCCGGCCAGGGTGTTGGTACCGTGGCTGAAGCCGCTGCGAAAGTCGCTGGCGTGGCTAAAGTGCTGGTGGCCGATAACGCAGCCTACGCGCATCAACTGCCGGAAAACATCGCTCCTCTGGTTGTTGCTCTCGCTCAAGAAGCAGGGGCTGCGGGCTACAGCCACATCCTGGCTGCCGCCACGTCCAACGGCAAAAACATCCTGCCGCGCGTTGCCGCTGCCCTGGACGTTGACCAGATCTCCGAGATCATCTCGGTAGAAAGCGCCGACACCTTCAAGCGTCCGATCTACGCCGGTAACGCCATCGCTACCGTTCAATCGAACGCTGCGGTCAAGGTGATCACCGTGCGTGCCACCGGTTTCGACCCGGTTGCAGCTGAAGGTGGCTCCGCTGCCGTTGAAGCTGTTGGCGCTGCCCACGACGCTGGCATCGCAAGCTTCGTTGGCGAAGAACTGGCCAAGTCCGATCGTCCGGAACTGACCGCTGCCAAGATCGCCGTTTCCGGCGGTCGCGGCATGCAGAATGGCGACAACTTCAAACACCTGTACGCCCTGGCCGACAAGCTGGGCGCTGCCGTCGGTGCATCGCGCGCCGCGGTCGACGCAGGTTTTGTACCCAACGACATGCAGGTCGGTCAGACCGGCAAGATCGTTGCTCCACAGCTGTACATCGCCGTCGGTATCTCCGGCGCGATCCAGCACCTGGCCGGCATGAAAGACTCCAAAGTGATCGTTGCGATCAACAAGGACGAAGAAGCGCCGATCTTCCAGGTGGCCGATTACGGACTGGTGGCGGACTTGTTTGAAGCGATTCCAGAAATGGCCGCCCTGGCCTGATTGCCGACTGACAGGAGCGATAAATATGAGCAGTTCCGATTTTTCAGCCTGGATTGGACGTCGTCAGGAAAGCCAGGACCGGATCAGTTTTACTTTGGTCAAACGTATTGCCGCGACGTTGGGCGAGCCTGCACCCCGGTCGGGTGAATCGCTGCCGCCTTTGTGGCACTGGGCGTTTTTTCAGGAACCGGTTACCGCCGACGAACTGGGCCCGGACGGTCATCCGGCGCTCGGGGGATTCCTGCCGCCCGCCCACAACCGCAACCGCATGTGGGCGGGTAGTCGACTTGAGTTTTACCAGCCGTTGAAGGTGGAGGCTGACGTGACCTGTGTGTCAACCATCCTCAACGTCGAAGAGAAGCACGGTCGCACGGGTTCCTTGTTGTTCGTCACGGTGCGCCATGAGTATTTTCAGGATGGCAAACGCGCCCTGCAGGATGAGCAGGACATTGTCTATCGGGAACCCACTCCACCCAAACTGAGCGGCACCGAGGCGATCCCGGAAGGCCAATGGCGGGACCTGGTCGTCCCTTCCCCGACCTTGCTGTTCCGTTACTCCGCCGTCACCTTCAATGGCCACCGGATTCACTACGACTGGCCATACGTCACAGAGACCGAGGGTTACCCGGGATTGGTGGTGCATGGTCCTTTGATCGCCACGCTGAATTTGCGCGCGTTTACCAAAGCGCACCCGAACGCGCGCTTGAAGCGCTTCACCTTCCGTGGCGTCCGTCCCTTGATTTCGCCTCAGCCTTTCGAGGTCGGCGGACGCCTGATTGATAGCGGCAAGGCACAGCTCTGGGCAGGTAATCAGGACGGCACGGCGCAGACCGGCGAAGTCGAGTTCAGTGCGGGAGAAACACCATGAATACCTCCATTGTTCGCTCCGCCCTTTTTGTCCCGGCCACTCGTCCGGAGCGCATACCCAAAGCCATCGCTACCGGTGCGGACCGGGTCATTGTTGATTTGGAAGATGCCGTGCAGGAGAACCTCAAGGAACAGGCGAGGGATAACCTGGAACGCTTCTTGAGTGACAATCCGCAAGCCCGGATTCTGGTGCGGGTCAATGCTCCGGATCACTGGGCCCACGTGGCGGATCTGGAGCTTTGTCGACGACACGCTGGCGTGATCGGTATTTTGCTACCCAAAGCAGAAAGCGCGGAGCACGTTCTCACGGGCGCCAATACTCAAAAACCGATCTGGCCCATCATCGAAAGCGCCAAGGGCCTGGCCGAACTCCAAGCGATTGCCCAGACCCAAGGCGTTGAGCGCTTGTCATTCGGAAGTCTTGATCTGGGCCTGGACCTGAATTTGACCACCGGCAGTCCTGCCGCCGAAGAGATCCTGAGTCACGCTCGATACGCAGTACTGCTCGCGACTCGGGTGGCCGGCCTCGCTCCGGCGCTGGATGGCGTGTTTCCTTCCATACAGGACACCGTCGGCCTGCTCAGCACCGTTCAGTTTGCCCGCGACATGGGGTTTGGTGGCGCGTTATGTATCCATCCGAGCCAAGTGGCGATTATCCATCAAGCGCTAAAACCCGGTCTGGAGGAACTGCTCTGGGCACAACGCATCATGGACGCCGCCAGTTCGGGTGAAGGTGTATTCGTGCTCGACGGGCAAATGGTCGACGCGCCTGTCATTGGCCGTGCGCAGGCCATCCTGGCGCGCGCGACCTGACTCAACGGCAGCGCTCTTGCACCGTACGCGAATTTTGTAACGCACGGACCGTATGGCTGGACCGTCACTATCAACCAGCCAATCGCCAAGCCCGGCGAGACCTGTCGCCAAATAAAAGATGGGCGAGTCCGAAAAAGACTCGCCTGACCCTTATGAGAATTTTTTGATGCGTGCCTTCCCTTAAACTCCACCAGGAACGCGCCTACACTGAGATGCACAGCGATTGAGAGGACATGGAGCTCCACGCATGCGGACTAGCGCCCTTGTGATACTCCTTATCAGCTATGCCGTGCTGATGGTGGTTTTTTTCAAGCTAAATGCTCGAAACAATCTACGCCGCAGAGAGGGTCTTTACGAAGCCTTTGAAACGACTATGCGACAGCATGGGATCAAATCTTTCGAGATCCTCAAGGAAAGTATTTATATCGGTAACAACTTTCGGCCATCAGAACTGTGCCTGGTATTGCTGGACGATTCAGGGCACTACTTTCTTTACTTGCACGCCAGCAACGCGCAACCAACTTTAACGCCGCTGACCGAGGAGCGAGCGTTACAAGCTGCACAAGGTGACATAGGAATTCAGGCATAGATCATCGCAACCGCCACAAGTCACCTCCGAGCACATTCGGAGCAAGGAAATACCTCCCCTTTTCCTCGGCATGCTCACGCCATCACCTGGCGTGAGCATGCGCCGATTACTCAGGTAAAGGCGAAGTCCGCCTCGGTGATGGCTGCCTGTGGGACACCGCTCAAGGTGATGCTTCCCACACCCGGCTGGTCAGTGACGGTTATGACGGCCTCACCGTTCTGCTCTCCAACAGTGAGATTCGCAAAGGCCAATCCGCTGGTACTCAGGTTGATCAGGTCAGTGCCGTCCTCGAATTTTATGACCCTTCGTACGCCCACACTGGGAAGACTCTTTAATACTGTCCGTCCCCTCAAAGCTTTGCTGCCAGCTTCGGTTCGATTTCGGTCGGCCACGACATGCACAAAGCGGCCAGAAGTCGTCATTCTTCAGATCTCACCGCCCCCCGCCCCCAGAACGCAACAGACGCTTTTTTGGCGATTATCCAGCTCAGTGGAAATATTCAACTTCTTCTCCCCATTCAGTAAAACGCATTGGGCAGGTGACCAAACCGACCCAATGCCATACGAGCTGATCCATTTACCGCGAATCGACTAACCCAACGTGTTAAGGCACACCACCTTGGGTTGGGTCATTTCCTCATAGGCAAAACGTACGCCTTCCCGGCCCAGGCTACCGTACTTGGAACCGCCAAACGGCATCGCGTCGAAGCGGTAGTCGGAAGAGTCGTTGATCATCACCCCTCCGGCTTCGATCCTCCGGGCAGCACTCATCGCCGTAGCCAGATCATTGGTGAAGATCCCGGCATGCAGGCTGTATTCGGGCTCATTGGCCAACGCAATGGCTTCATCGAAGGTTTCGAAAAGCTGCAATACCACCACAGGAGCGAAGACTTCATTGCGCCAGAGTCGACTGGAGTGATCGACGTTTTCCAACACGGTGGCGGCATAGCACGATCCTTCACGCCGATGGCCGCAGAGCAACGTGGCGCCCTCCTGCAAGGCCTCGTTCACCACTTGCTCTGCATTCTGCGCAGCATGCGCAGTAATCATGGGGCCGATATCGGTATCGGCCAGTAATGGATCGCCGACCACAAGCGCACGGGCCTGACTGACAAAACGCTCTCGGAACGCTTCATAAATCGACGCCTGAATAAGCAAGCGCTGGGTGCCTACGCAGTTCTGTCCCGCAGCCCAAAAGGCTCCGGACACGCAACTCTCGACAGCCGCCTGAAGGTCGCAATCGCCCATGACGATTACCGGCGCATTGCCGCCCAGGTCCATGGCCAGTTTCTTCAACCCGGCCGTGCGGGCAATCTGCTCTGCGGTGACGAAACCGCCGGTGAAGGAAATCATCCGCACCTCACGGGCGGCGACCAACGCCTTGCCCAGTTCTGCGCCGCCGGTGGCGACTGTAACCACTGATTCAGGCAAGCCTGCTGCGACCAGATAAGACACCAGTTTAATCGCCGACAATGGCGCGAGCTCGGATGGTTTGAGAATCACCGCGTTACCGCCCGCAATGGCCGGACCGAGTTTATGCGCCACCAGGTTCAACGGATCGTTGTACGGCGTGATCGCGACGATCAGGCCCAAGGGCTCGCGAGAAAACCAGCCCTGACGCGATTCGGAGCCTTCATAAGCATCGAAAGGCACCACCTCCCCAGCATTGCGCCTGGCCTCCTCGGCCGATAGCTTGAGGGTGTTGACGCAGCGTTTGACCTCCTTTTCCGCCTGTTTGAGGGTCTTTCCGGCCTCATCGACGATCAGCCTGGCAAACACTCCGGCATCACGTTCAATATTGATTGCGGCTTGCTCAAGAATGCGAGCCCGACGATGACGCGCTAATGCGGCGCATGCTCGTCTACCACTGCGTCCCGTCTCCAATAACTGCGGAACTTGCGACGCACAGACATTCGTTACGCTACCGATGACGGAACCGTCATAGGCGTTAAAGACTTCAATGGGCGGCTCCACGATATCCAGAACCAGGCGCGATAGTTTCACAGGCTTACTCCTGGTTGCGTGCAATGGATTGATGGATGCTGATGATGTCCGAGAGCAGCGCAAACGCTGTTTCCGTGCGCCCGGCTCCCGGTCCCGAAACCGTCACCGCACCGAGCAGTTCGGAGGTAAACGACACCGCGTTCGTTGCACCGCCAACACTGGCCAGCGGATGGTCATTGTTCAACAGCCGCGGTTCGACACTGGCACTGATCGAGCCGTCGGCATGGCGCATCGCCGACCCGATCAGCTTCCAGCGAGCGCCGTCCTGCCGGGCCTTTTCGATGTCGCCAAGGCTGAGGGACGAAATGCCGCTGCACGTGACGTCGCTGACCGTAAGCTTCGCGTCCAACAGTTCATTCGCCAGGATCACCACCTTGAGGCGTACGTCATGACCCTCGACATCCGCCGTCGGGTCGGCTTCGGCGTAACCCAGCGCCTGGGCCTTGGCAACGGCCTCGGCAAACCCCAGGCCGCCTTCCATGCTGGTGAGCACGAAGTTGGACGTGCCATTGAGAATGCCTTCAAAACCGACAATGGAGCTGCCTGCCAGTGCCTGCCGGGCCAGGCGAATAACCGGCGTGCCGCTCATGACCGAGCCTTCGTATTCAAAGGCGACATGCTTGCGTCGAGCCAGTGCCTTGAGCTCGGCGCCGTGCAAGGCGATGGGGCCCTTGTTGGTGGTGACGACATGCTGGCTGCCCTCCAGCGCCCAACGGCAGAACGAAGTGGCCGGTTCACCGTCCACCGGGTTGGTAAACGTGGCTTCAACAATAATGTCCGCGCCGCAATCCTTGATCACCGTTTCATTGAGGGCAGTGACGTCGCCACCCGACAGTTGCGCCAATGCACCTTTGACTGCCGGCAATTGCGCGAGAACATTCGCGTCCAGCCCTTCGCGGCCAATCACCGAACCGAGAAACAAGTCAGTCACGCCGACGATTTTCAGGGTGAAACCCAGTTCTGTATTCCACTGTTCGTTACGTTCGGCAATCAGCTGAGCCAATGCCCGGTTAACACCGCCAAAGCCAACCAGCGCCAATTTGTATTCAGTCATTTTTTTATGCCCTTGATCCGGGTGATGGGTTGTTGGGCTCTAGGTTAGGGGCACGACCAGGGCAGTGAAATAGGCCAATTTGCTCTATTTTGTGGGCGTTTTGACCAGCACCCGGGCAAAACGCCAAGCATAAAAAAAGCCAACACAGGTTGGCTTTTTTCAGAGCGATAAAGGGGTTAGACGACGGACGACAGCACGAATGAGGTCACCGTGTTTTCCACCCCGGGCAACGCGCAGATCTCATTCCAGACCTTATGCACCCGCTCCGGACTGGCAGCGCCGACCCGCAGCATCAGATCGAACTCGCCACTCATCACATCGCACTGAATGACTTCCGGTATTGCCCGCAGGGCCTGCAGCACTTCCGCGCCACGCATGCGGTCGTAGCGGTAGACGAAAATCACCGCATTGATGTTCGAAGAAGCTTGCCGCCCCTCCCCCGTGCGTACCGTATAACCCTGTATCGCCCCGTCGCGCTCAAGCCGTTCAATGCGCTGGCGCACGGCATTGCGCGACAGGTTGACCTTCGCCGCCAGCTCGGCGTGGGCAGCCCGGGCATTGAGCCGCAGTTCCGCGATGATGTGTTCATCGAGAGGGTCCAGAATTCGCTTCACTTGGCCTCCTGTTGCCGCGCCTTCACAGCGCGCCGAGCAGCTGATGGATGGTATCGAGGTCGTCCGGTTGAATCCGGCAAAGCTGCTCCGGCCCTTGCGCCGGGACCGGACGGTGTTGCGCTGGCGTGCTGACCCCCAGCTCGCCGAGCAGCACCGCCGATTTGGCCGGCGAGATTTCCCCCAGGGTAACCATCGGCGCCACCAGGCTTCGACGATACAACCTGGCCGCGAGGACGCCGGTGGCGGTATGCGGGTCGATGACGTAACCGGTGTCACGATACAGCGAGGTAATTTCCTTCAGTGTCTCCTCATCACTGACCGCGTAAGAGTCGATGATCATCCGAGCCTGCAACCAGAACTCGTTGGCGATGGTCATCTCGCCGCTGGATTCGAACGCTGCCATCAGCGCACTCACGGCCTGATCGTCATGCCCGTAGAGTTCCCAGAGAAAACGTTCCAGGTTAGAAAAGATCGACAGGTCCATGGCCGGCGACAAGGTCTTGTTGGCTCGCAACCTGGAGTAGTGGTTCTTCAGAAACAACTGATGCAACGCGTCATTCTGGTTGGTCGCAACGATTATCTGAGTGATCGGCAAGCCCATTTTCTGCGCGATGTAGCCGGCATAGACCTCGGCAAAACTCGCGGCTGGCACGCTGAAACCAATCGGACGCTGACCGCCCCCCAGTTGCAGCACGGCGTGGAAATAAAACACCAGTTGCGCCAACACACTGACCCAGTTGCTGGAGTTGAAACTGATCGCCTCGTGCTGCGTGTACGGCCACTGAAGGAACAGCCGGGTGACGATGGCCTGGCACTCGTCGAAACTGCCATTCACTGCGAACTGATGAACCTTGGGATGCGCCACCGCTTGCAGGTGCTGGAGTTGGTCTTGCGGTACACCTGCCTCCGGGTAAAACACCACCACGTCCGTTTCGTCGCCGTGCTTGAATGCCTCGATGGCGGCAAGTCCGGTGTCGCCATTGGTGGCACCGAGCACCACCGCGCGACGCCCGCGTTTGCGCAGAAAATATTGCACCAGCCGTGCCTGCAACTGGGCGGCAAAATCCTTCGAGGAACGGGTCGGTCCATGGAACAGCTCCAACACCCATTCGTTGCGATCTACCTGATGCAAAGGTGCCAGGGACCGATGGCTGAATTGGCTGCCAGCCTCCTTGAGCATGCATTTGAGGTCTGTCTCGGAGATCGTCTCGCCAACAAACGGACTGATCACCCGATAGGCCAGTTCGTCATAGGGCAAGGTCGACCAGTTGGCAATGTCCTGTGGTTTGAACAGCGGCAGTTCGAGCGGCACGAACAACCCACCGTCCTCGGCAATTCCAGACAACACGACCCTTTCGAAATTGACCTTAACAGCCGAATTTCGGGTACTTACATAGTGCATGGTTGGCTCCGGCCATTCATTTGAAACGATGTGCCTGCTCGACCAGCCAGGTGGAAAACATGACCGCGTCGGGGTGCTGGTCGGCCCCGGAACCGCGTACGAGGTAAAAAGACTCACTGGCCTCGATGCGCTGGTCGAAGGGCTCGACCAGTCGACCGTCCTGAAGCATCTCTTCAACCATCGAGGACCGGGCCAGGGCAACCCCCTGTCCCAACTCGGCCATACGCAAGGTGGAAATCAGTGTGTCAAACTGCATGCCGGTCGACGAATCGACGGTGTCTGCACCGACCATGTTCAACCAGTAACCCCAACCCTCTTCGTAACCCAGGACATGCAACAACGGATGGTGCGCCACGTCCGCCGGCACCGTCAGCGGCGAACTCGCCATCAGGGCTGGCGAGCAGACCGGAAACAAGGTGTCCCAAGTCAGGCGCTGCGACACCAGGCCGGGCCATTGACCATGGCCCCAGCGAATTTCCATGTCGTCCTCACCATCCAGTTCTTTGACCCAGATGTTGCTGATGTAGCGGATGTCGACCTGTGGATGGGCCTGGCGAAAATCCACCAGTTTGGGCGCCAGCCAGTGCACGAAAAACGCCAGGCTGCCGCGCACCTTGATCGGCCGGCGTTTGTGCTGGCCAAAAATCTCGTTGGTCCCCACCGCCAGTCGAGTGATTGCATCCTGCACGACCGGCAGATAGGCCTGACCTTCCTCGGTCAGCCCCAGGCCACGGGGCAAACGCTTGAACAGCGCCACACCCAGATGACTTTCCAATTGGCGGATTTGCTGACTGACTGCACCCTGAGTCAAAAACAGTTCTTCGGCAGCGTGGGTGAAGTTCAGGCAACGGGCGGACACCTCGAATGCCCGCAACCAGTTCAATGGGGGTAACGTCTTTTGCTTCATGGTCTGAACCTCAATGACGCCCCCTCCACCGAGCGCGCTTGCCCACCCCGTCGACAGTGCCTAGAACGCATCGGACGGTTGTGCCAAGGGGGTAACCGACAAGCGTCGCTCGCGGCTTTTGCGCGTAATGTAATACACGAAATAGCACCAGGCGATGAATGGCAAACCGAAGTACAGAGCTACCCGCTGTTCAGGGTCGAAAGCAATCCCGACACACGCCAGGCTGCAGCAGACCAACGCCCCCAACGGCACCCATGGATAACCCCGGACGCGGAACTTAAGGTCGTGGACATCGCCTCCATTGGCCACATAGTGACGGCGGAAAGCAATCTGGCTCGCGGCGATGCTCATCCACACCACCACCACTGCCAATCCGGAGATCGACACCAGCGCCAGATAGATGGTGTCGGCGGCAAACACGCTGCTGAGCAAAGAGGCGGCGCCACCGGCCATGCTGACAATAATGGCGTTGAGTGGTGTGCCCATGCGGGTCAGGGCCGAGAACTGTTTGGGCAGGTGACCCTGGTCACTCAGGGTCCAGAGCATCCGTGAAGCAGCGTATAAACCGGAGTTGGCGGCCGACAACAAGGCACTGATGATCACGAAGTTCATGATGTCAGCCGAATAGGGAATCCCGATGTAAGTGAACACCGTGACAAATGGACTCTCTACCAGGCCGGCCTGCTCACGGGGTAACAGCGTCGCCAGGACGAAAATGGTACCTACGAAGAAGATCGCCAGGCGCAGCACGGTCGTGCGAATGGCACGTGGCACATTGCGCTGGGGGTCCTTGGTTTCACCCGCGGCGATGCCGATCAGTTCAGTACCGGAGAACGCAAAGGAGACCGCCAGTAACGTCATGGCAATCGGCATGAAACCGGTAGGGAAAAGCCCCTCGCGAGTGAAGTTGCTCAGCCCGATACTGTGAGCCTGATCGATATGCAGCAGACCGATAATCGCGCCACCACCGATTAGCAGAAAAACCACCACGGTCACCACTTTGACCAGAGACAACCAGAATTCGGTCTCAGCGAACAAGCGTACCGAAATCACGTTGGTCAGAAACACCAAGCCTGCGAACAGCGCGCTCCAAATCCATACCGGTGTATCCGGAAACCAGCGCGCCATCAAAATCCCGGCGGCGGTAAATTCAGAGCCGATTGCCACAGTCCAGGTCAGCCAATACAACCACGCCACGGTGTAGCCGGTGCCGGGTCCGAGAAAACGCGTGGCGTAGGTGCTGAACGAACCCGTTTCCGGCATCTGCACCGCCAATTCGCCCAAGCACATCATGACCATGTAAACCATGAGTGCGCCAATGATGTAGGCGATGACTGCACCCAACGGACCGGCCTGGTTAACAGTGTACCCGGACGTGAGAAACAGCCCGGTACCAATGACGCCACCCAATGCCAACATGACAATGTGGCGCGTCTGCATTTCCTGTTTAAAACCGGCACGCGTAGTGAGTTGTTCTTCTTTTATGGACATGGTTGTTCTCATGAAAGTTGTCAGGGCGCGCATTAACGTCTGCGATCAGTTACTGGGCAGAGTAAAAACAGGTCGCCACTAAGTTTTATTATTATTCCACTTCATGAACGCCTCACTAACAGCCTTGTCGTGAGGTACTAACGTTAAAACTTCAGCTTGCTGCCTCGATGCACGTTTTGTTGTTTGAGTGCTGTGTGTTTGCCTGTGCCAGCTCATCGCGCGAACACCTGACAAACGCGAACGCCTGCTTCAAATCGTCGAGCAGATCGTCAGTGTCTTCAATGCCGACCGAGACCCGCACCAGTCCTTCGGAGATACCCAGAGCCAGTCGTTCCTCCAGCGTGTTCTCGACATGGCTGGTGGTCCGGGCCGGGCCGTAAATGGTTTCCACTGCACCGAGATTGCCCGCGCAGTGGGCGAATCGCAGACGTGGCAAGAGCACCTTGACCGTGTCCATCCCACCGACCAGAACAAAACTGACGATGGCGCCGAAGCCGGACATTTGCGCGCACGCCACAGCGTGGTTCGGATGACCGGGCAAGCCGGGATAATTGACCGACTCAACCAACGGTTCGGTGCAGAGGAACTCCGCCAGGGCACGGGCACTGCGTTGCTGTTGACGCATGCGCAGCACCAGCGTTTTCATGCCCCGGATGATCATGTAGGCCGAGAACGGGTCGAGCGTCGCACCGTTGATTTCCCGGTAATGACGAACCTTGGCCATCAAGGATTCGCTGCCGCACACCAGGCCGCCAAGTACATCGCCATGACCGCTGAGGAACTTGGTCGCGCTGTGGATGACCACGTCCACCCCTAACGCCAGGGGGTTCTGATTCAGCGGCGTGGCAAAGGTGTTGTCCGCCACCACCACGGCACCGACGCGCTTGGCTGCAGCTACCAGACGCTGGATATCGAGTATTTTCAGGGTCGGGTTGGTCGGCGTTTCCAGGTACACCAACTGGCAGCCTTTGGCGATTTCACGCTCGATCTCCTCGTGATCGAACGTCTCGCACAATGTCACCTCCACACCCGTGCGCGGCAGGAATTCTTCGAAAATCTTGTTGGTGCCACCGTAGCTGTCCTTGGTCGACACCACACGATCGCCATTGGCCAGGAAGGTGAAAAGCACACTGCTGATCGCCGCCATGCCGCTGCTGAAGGCCACGGCGGACTCGGCCATTTCCAGCTCGCGAATCTTTGCTTCGAGGGTCTCGACTGTCGGGTTGCTCATGCGGCTGTAGATAAAGCCCGGCGTCTTGCCCAACGCAACGTCGTACCAGACGTCGATGTCGTCGTAACCGTAAGCGGCGCTGACCACGATCGGTGTTTGAGTGGCGTTGTAGGGATGCCTGACTTGCTCCCCGCCCCAGACCGCTCGGGTCCCGGTTCCGGCGTTATCAAGCCCTGCGTTGTCAGGTTTATTGTTCATTAAGACTACTCGCACTGAGGGTGGTGAGTGTTGAGTCATTCACCAGATCTGGCGGCCAATATATTGAAAAGCGGTGCGCCCGAGAAACGATGTTATCGGTGCCAAAGGGCTGCTTTTTTTAATGGCTGTGTAGTCCTGAAATAGGTTTACACCTTCTGATCTGTTTTTCAGGAAGGCATGATTGTTCAGCGGCTGTCGCCCAATGTTGCCTGGGTCATCGTCGGGGCTCCGGACTACCTCAATCGTTTTACCCCCTGCTCGATTTGGGTATCGCTATACGGCTACTGGTCTTGACCTCGCGTAACGACAAACTGGACTGGATGGATGCAATACCCACCTGACGCCTGAGTACCTGTTCGATAAAGTCGCTGTAGCTATCTAGATCCTCTGCCAGCACTTGCAGTACGTAATCGGCATCCCCGGTGATCTTGTGACAGGACAACACTTCGGGCAATTGCGCAATCACCGCCTCGAAGGCGTCCGGAGCGTGATCGGCGTGGGTGGAAAAACGGATGTGCACGAACGCCATGATATCCAGCCCCAGCATTCGTCGATCAAGGTTGGCCTGGTAGCCCTTTATCACGCCCGCCTCCTCCATTCTCTTACGCCGCCGCCAGCAAGGCGTAAGGCTTAACGACAGCCGCTCACTGAGCTCGGCGTTGGAAATACTCGCGTCCTCCTGCAGCAACGCGAGAATCGCCAGGTCGGTGTCGTCGAGACTGATGCGCCTGGATGATTTTTTCTGCATTACGCCATTCCTGAGTAATAAATCCCGAACAATCTAGTAAAACACGAAAACAAAGCAAAGAAAGCGCCTCCCGACCGGAACAGAATATTTGCACTGGTTCACATCAACGGATGCGCACAATGTTTACAGTTTTCAGTGATTCCCACCGTTTGCACCACGGCTCCGAATTGAAAGACGGCGTGCTCAAGCCCTCCTTCGAACAGCCCAGTCGGGCCGATACCGTCCATCATCGGGTCAAACAGGTAGGGCTTGGCCAGGTCATCGAACCGCGAGCATTTGACCGGTCGTGCTATGTCAACGCGCACAGCGAGCGCTACGTAACCTTTCTGGAAACTGCCTGGTCTGAATGGTGCGCAACCGGACGCACCCACGATGCCTTGCCGCTGGTATGGCCCGTGCGCGATCTGGCCAACGAGCAAGTACCGACTTTCATCGACGGCAAACTGGGTTTCTACGCCATGGACGCCGGCTCCCCCATTACCGCCACCACATGGCAAGCGGTAAAAACCAGCGCCGATATCGCGCTGACCGGACTGGCGCTGATCGATGAAGGCCACGACAGTGCCTTTGCCCTGTGTCGCCCACCTGGCCATCACGCAGCACGTGAATACATGGGCGGCTACTGCTATCTGAACAACGCCGCCATTGCCGCACAACAGGCCATTACTCAAGGCGCCAAACGGGTCGCCGTACTGGACGTCGACTTTCATCATGGCAACGGCACGCAGAACATTTTCTACGGGCGCAGCGACGTCATGTTTGTCTCGCTGCATGGCGAACCGGCAGTGTCCTATCCGTACTACTCAGGCTACAGCCACGAAGTCGGCGCCGGCCACGGCGAAGGTTACAACCTGAACTACCCGTTGCCGAAGAACACCACCTGGGAAAGCTACCGCAACGCCCTGCTCCACGCCTGCAGGAAACTGCAGCAATTCGCCCCTGAAGTACTGGTTATTTCACTCGGCGTCGATACGTTCAAGGACGACCCCATCAGCCACTTCCTGCTGGAAAGCGAAGACTTCATCGGCATCGGCGAGCTGATCGCGGGCGTGGGCTGCCCCACCCTGTTCGTGATGGAAGGCGGCTACATGGTCGATGAGATCGGGATCAATGCGGTCAACGTACTGCATGGTTTCGAGAGCAAACGTGCCTGAGTCATGCCCTGAATCGCAGCGTTTCAACTACTGAATCGGAGAATAAAAAAATGACTCATTTTATCGATGTCGATCATGCCGCACACCTGTTCGCCAAGGTGGGAATCTGTCGGGCCATCCGCGAAATGGCGGCTTACATTGAGGCTGACTATTCACGCTGGGCGCAGTTTGATAAATCGCCCCGCACTGCCAATCATTCAGCAGACGGTGTGATCGAGTTGATGCCCACCGACGACGGCCAGCAGTACTCGTTCAAATACGTGAATGGTCACCCGGACAACGGTCAAAGAGGCATGCTGACGGTCATGGCCTTCGGAGTCCTGGCCGATGTCCACAGCGGCTATCCAACATTGCTCAGCGAACTGACGCTGACAACTGCCGTACGCACTGCCGCGACCTCTGCCCTGGTTGCGCAGTCCCTGGCGCGCCCGGGTGCAAGCATCATGGCAATCATCGGAAATGGCGCCCAGAGCGAATTTCAGGCCCTCGCCTTCCACGAAATGCTGTCCATCAAGCAAATACGCATTTTCGATATCGATCGCGACGCTTCACTCAAATTGAAGCACAACCTGGCCGCATTCCCGGATATTGAGGTGATTCTGGCCAACTCGGTACAGGAAGCGGTCAAGGGCGCGCACATCGTCACCACAGTCACCGCAGACAAAGCCTATGCAACGATTCTGACGCCCGAGATGATCGAGCCCGGCATGCATATCAATGCCGTCGGCGGCGACTGCCCGGGGAAAACCGAACTGCACGCCGAGATCCTGCGCAATGCCCGGGTCATCGTTGAGTTTGAACCTCAAACCCGGATTGAAGGCGATATTCAACAACTGGAGCCCGACTTTCCTGTCGTCGAGTTCTTCCGGATTGTCCTGGGCGAAGTCCCGGGGCGCGAGAACGACGCACAGGTCACCGTGTTCGATTCGGTGGGTTTTGCCCTCGAAGACTTTTCGTCACTGCGCTACGTGCACGACCTGGCGCGAGAGCATGCCATCGGTGAGCGCATCCATCTGGTGCCGACGCCTTCCAACATAAAAAATCTCTACCAACTGCTTGATCAGCAGCCAGCAATCGTCCCCTCGCGCCTGCGCACGGCCAGTTGATAGCCACAAGTGGTGCCCCTGAACAAAGTGCCAAGGGGCCACTCACCCTGCAGTGAACGCGAACCCTGCCGCCCGCAAACCACCACCGTCAGTAGCCGTTGCATCCCTAACAAGAACGCTAGACAGCCACCTTTCTGCCAAAACTCAAAAACATAAAATCAAGAGGTTTTGTAATGAAATCGACTCCGTCCGAGCGGGTTGAACAGCCCGCGCTGCAGCGCACGCTCAGCAATCGTCACATTCAATTAATGGCCATGGGAGGTGCCATCGGTACAGGCCTGTTCATGGGTTCCGGGAAGATCATTGCCCTCTCCGGCACGTCGATCATCCTCATTTATATGATCATCGGTCTGTTCGTCTACTTCGTCATGCGTGCCATGGGCGAACTGTTGCTGTCCAACTTGAACTTCAAAACCTTCGCGGATTTTGCCGGTGCCTACCTCGGCCCGCGGGCGGCATTCTTCCTCGGCTGGTCGTACTGGCTGAGCTGGAGCGTCGCGGTGGTGGGCGACGCCGTGGTGGTCGGCGGATTCTTTCAGTACTGGTTCCCCGATGTACCCGCCTGGATCCCGGCCATCGGTATGTTGATGACGCTGTTCGCCCTAAACGTGCTGACCGTCAGACTTTTCGGTGAAGTGGAGTTCTGGTTCGCGATCATCAAGATCATTGCCGTCGTCACCCTGATTGGCGTCAGCATGGTGATGATTGCCAGCTCCTTTGTATCACCTAGTGGCGTTACAGCATCCCTGAACCACCTGCTGGATAAACAGGCGGCCTTCCCCAACGGCCTGTTTGGTTTCTTTGCCGGATTCCAGATGGCAATCTTCTCCTTTGCCGGCACTGAGCTGATCGGTACTGCAGCCGCCGAAACTCGCTCCCCCGAGAAGACCCTGCCAAAAGCCATCAACTCGATTCCGCTGAGAATCATCCTGTTTTATGTGCTGGCACTGGCCTGCATTATTGCAGTGACTTCCTGGCAGCAGGTTTCGCCCAACAAGAGCCCTTTCGTCGAACTGTTTCTGGTTGCAGGGTTTCCCGCAGCAGCAGGTATCGTCAACTTTGTGGTGCTGACGTCTGCCGCCTCATCGGCCAACAGTGGCGTATTTTCATCCAGCCGCATGCTGTTTGGACTGGCCAGTCACGACAATGCGCCTGGGATTTTTCGGCGTTTGTCGGGCAATAGCGTACCTCTGCTAAGCCTGGCGTTTACCACACTGTTGATGCTGGTGGGTGTACTGCTGCTGTTCATCGTTCCGGAAGTCATGACAGCGTTCACCATCGTTTCTACCGTGTCGGCGATCCTGGTGATTTTCACTTGGTCGACCATCCTCGCGTCGTACATTGCCTATCGCAAAAGCCGACCCGACCTGCATGCGCAATCGACCTACAAGATGCCTGGCGGCGTGCCGATGGCCTGGTTCTCCTTGGCGTTCCTGGGGTTTGTTCTCTGCCTGTTGGCATTAAGACCTGACACTCGTATTGCCTTACTGGTCATGCCAGGGTGGTTCATTTGGTTGGCAATTGCTTATCAGCTGACCCATTCCAGGAAGCTAAAATCCGCTGCTGGTTCGGCAAATCAGTACAGCTGATGTTCACCTGCCACCTCAAGGTGCCGATGCAGTGAACCGCGCTTGAGCAACGTGGCGTTTGTGGGGCACCTGCAGGTTGAAGAGCGGCAAGCGAAGGCCGTCAGATTTTACTGACGGCCAACTCTGCGAATGAACGATTCGCTCAGTGCAGCGCGCTGCGTTGCGCCCAACTGCCGATCACCCCATCCCCAATCCGGTGCGCCCGGATCGACCTCGTATCTAGCGCCACATCACCTACAACTGTCGATCACGTGTTGGACGGCGATTGCGGCGTATCAGGATTGAGTTGCTGACGTCTGAATTGCCCAGGTGGCTGGCCGTGGATCTGGCGGAAGCGTCGCGAAAAATATGCCTCGTCAGCGAAACCGCACAACCTCGCCACCTCCCCCACCGGTCGTGTGCCATTGAGCAAATAATTGCGTGCAGCGTGCATTCGGCGTTCGAGCACCAGTTCGGTGAAGGTCTTGCCGATTTCCCTGCGCAGCCAATGCGTCAGGTACGTCGGGGACAGGTAGGTCGCCGCCGCAACTTTAATCAAGTTGAGGTCGGGGTCGGCGATGTTCTTGCGCAAGTATTCCGACATCCTGCTCAGCGCATCGCGTCGGCTGACTTCGGCGGCATTCTCTTCGGCCAATCGTTTGAGCGGCTCGGCATACAAGGCACAAACGCTCCCCACCAGTTGCAGCAACAACCCCTTGAGCATCTCGCGAGTGCCAAACTGACGCTTCTCATCCAGGACTCGCATCTGTTCGATCAAGGCACAGACTTTGTTGAAATCCTCATCGGCCAGAATGAAATCCAGATGCTCTTGAAAGCGGAACGGCGACAACTCCGGCGCCAGCAGAATCGAGACTTCCTCCAGATCCATCGGATCGCACTGCAAATGCGGCAGCAGGAAGGTCTGGGAAAAATTGATCACCATGAAGTTGCTGTCGGCCGGATGCGGAATCACGTGCACGCGATGCGGCAGGATGAAGGCCAGCGTGTTGCGCGGAAACGGACGTTCGACGTTGCCGATGTGCTGCATGGTATCGCCACCGAGGTTGACCTGGATCTGGAAATACTCGTGGCGATGCGGGCTGGTTTCGGCGCGCCGTCCCTTTTTGTCGCGGATGTAAAAGTCCGTCAATTCGCTGCGCTGCTGCATGACGTAAGTGGGTACTCGACTGGGTGACGACATCGCCTGAGGATCCTCGACAGGTACATGGACAGGTTGTCGTCGCGCCGCGATGCAGGCGGCGACCGCGCTGATTGTGAAGGCAGACCCTGCTGACCTCAACATGTCATAGGATGACAACGAAATTCAGAGAATTAATTGTATCCGTGTGTGATTTGTCGTCCGTCCAAAAAACTACGAGCACATAAAAATAATTAATCCTTTAAAAACATAATCTTATTAAACGCATGAAGCATGACTAAGGAAATGAGCTGATTTGATTTTTCTTGGACATCTGCATTAATCGCCTTTTTCAGAAGAAAAAACGATCTAACGCCCCCGTTGATTTTGAGATGTTGTACGACCACTGTGACAGCCAATGCAGCCCGACCCGTCCAAAAACAATCAAAAGGTGCGCACGTGATGAACCTGATTTTCCCCCTCGCCAACCCTCCCCAGATCGAGCCAGTCCGAAGGCGTATCTGAGCGCCTGACAGCGGCTGTCCGCGCCTCTCATTCAAGTAGCGATTGCTCTGCCCCGACACTGGCGGCATCGGCTTCGGCTGCGCGCGAACATCTCGATTCTTCTAACAATAAAAAGGTCTACTCATGTCGAACTCGCAAACCTCCCCGTCCACCGCGCCGTCGGTGAATGCCGGCGCCCGGGACGCCCTGCTGCCACAACGACTGCCGACGCGTAGGCGCTGGTTCATGCTGTCGTTGCTGCTGATTGCAACCATCATCAACTACATCGACCGCGTGAACATTTCGATTGCGGCGCCGTTCCTCGCCAAGGACCTGGGCCTGGACAAGATTGAAATGGGCCTGATTTTTTCCGCGTTTGCCTGGACTTACGCCCTCGCCCTGGTGCCCGCCGGGTTTGTTGCCGATCGCTTCGGTTCCCGGTTCACTTACGGTGTATCACTGATCAGCTGGTCGACGGTCACCGTGTGCCAGGGCTTCGCCACGGGCTTCGCGTCGTTGTTCGGACTGCGCCTAGCCGTCGGCGCCATGGAAGCTCCAGCCTTTCCGGCCAACAGCCGTGCGGTGACGGTATGGTTCCCGGCCCGCGAACGGGGCCTGGCCAGCAGCATTTACGTGTGCGGCCAATATCTGGGCACGGCACTGTTCACGGGCGTGCTGTTATGGCTGGCCACGACCTATGACTGGCGCCATGTGTTTTACAGCACCGGATTACTCGGCATTGTTTTCGGAGTGATCTGGCTGTACCTGTACCGCGATCCGTTGAACTGCAAGACCGTCAGCCCGGAAGAACTGAAGTACATCGAAGCCGGGGGTGGACTGGTCAAGAGCAGCCAGGAACGCACCCGGTTCAACTGGCGGCAGATCGCCGAGCTGTTCAGCTATCGGCAGATCCGGGCGATTTGCATCGGCAAGTTCGCCAGCACCTCAGCGCTGTACTTCTTCCTGACCTGGTTCCCGACGTACCTGATCGAAGAACGCAAGTTGACCATGATCAAGGCCGGGATCTTCGCGGTGCTACCGTTCGTGGGCGCAACGGTCGGCATCTTGCTCGCCGGCATCGTCTCCGACTTGCTGATACGCCGTGGTTACTCAATGTCCTTCGCTCGCAAGTTGCCATTGGTGGTCGGATCAATGCTGGGGATGTCGATTGTGCTGGTGAATTTCACCGACTCGAACGTGATCTGCATTGCCGTGCTGACCATTGCCTTCTTCGCCCAGGGAATCGCTTCTTCGTCGTGGGCGGCAGTGTCGGAGGTCGCGCCCAAGGAATTGATAGGACTGACCGGCGGGGTCACCAGCCTGGCCGCCAACATCGGCGGGATTGTCACTCCGATTGTGATTGGTGGCATCGTCCACGCGACAGGCTCGTTTGCCTACGCCTTCTGGTTCATTGGTGGCGTGGCGCTGATGGGTACCTTGTCCTATTCGTTGCTGCTCGGTCGTTTGTATCGCATCGAACTCAAGGCGCGCTGAGCGCAGAAAAGCGTTTTTCTCCAACACGAGGTGGCATTCGTCCAACTTCGCAAAACGAAGCCGCCGTAGGCTGATGCTTCCAACAGGACAACTACAAAAATGACTATGACCGAATACGTTTTTACCCCGGATCTGCCTGCGACCTTGCCGGTTGCCGGCAGCCAGCAGCGCTTTCCCGTCGGCCGGGTATTTTGCGTCGGCCGCAACTACCCTTGGCCAGACACCCAAGGCCAGTCCCGTCAGCCGCCAGTGTTCTTCATGAAACCCGCGAGCAACGTGGTGGATGCGGCGGGTGAAGTGACTTTCCCGCCGTTGACTGAAGAGTTTGTCCACGAAATCGAATTGGTCGTGGCCATCGGTGAAGGCGGCGCCAATATTCCGGAGAGTCAGGCGCTGGCCTATGTCTGGGGCTATGCCGTCGGACTTGACCTGACTCGTCGTGATGTCCAGCGCGCGGCCAAAAGCAATGGTTTGCCGTGGGAAGGTGCCAAGGTGTTCGACGGCGCCGCACCGATGACCGCCATCGTGCCGGTGACTCACGCGGGACACCCGAACGGCGAGTTGTGGCTAAACGTCAACGGCGAAGAACGCCAGCGCGACAGCCTCGACAGCCAGATCTGGTCGGTCAGTGAAATCATCAGCCGCATCTCGCAATCGGTAGCGCTGCGGGCCGGTGACTTGATCATGACCGGCAGCCCGGCAGGCGTCGATGTGCTGCAACCAGGCGACATCATCAACGCCGGGATCGCCGGCATCGGCCAACTGGAAATGCGCGTTGGTCAGCGCGCCTTGAACCCGGCACACGCCCTCGTGAATTGAAAAAGGAGATAACAACATGTCTAACACTCTTCCTTTAAAGGTGGCCCTGGTCACCGGCGCCGGTAGCGGAATCGGCCGCGCCGTGGCCCTGGCTCTGATGGCCGACGGATTCACCCTGGTATTGGCCGGACGTCGGCCGGAGCCGTTGCAGGCCTTGGTCGAATTGGCACTCAGCGAAGGACACGAAGCGTTGGCGGTCCCCACTGATGTGCGTGACCCGGCCAGTGTCGATGCACTGTTTGCAACCATCACCGAGGTATACGGACGCCTCGACGTGGTGTTCAACAATGCCGGGGTCAACGCCCCTGCCGTGCCGCTCGATGAACTGACATTCGAGCAGTGGCGCAACGTGATCGACACCAACCTCAACGGCGTTTTCCTCTGCGCCCGTGGTGCCTTCGGACTGATGCGCCGGCAACAGCCACAGGGCGGACGCATCATCAATAACGGTTCGATCTCGGCGCATACCCCACGCCCCTTCAGCAGCGCCTACACCGCCAGTAAACACGCGGTGCTGGGACTGACCAAATCCCTGGCCCTGGACGGGCGCGAATTCAACATCGCCTGCAGCCAGATCGACATCGGCAACGCCCTGACCGAAATGTCGGTGCGCATGACTAAAGGCGTGCGCCAGGCCAACGGCACCATCGCCGTGGAGCCGATGGTGGACGTCAAGCATGTGGCCGATGCCGTGCGCTACATCACCGGTCTGCCGCTGGAGGCGAACGTCCTGAACATGACCGTCATGGCCAGCGCCATGCCGTTTGCCGGTCGCGGTTAAACCGGCCTTTTTTATTCCGTTACGCGAGGTTTTATATGAAGCCAGAAGTCTTGCAGCTCAGCCCGATCCTGATCCCTGAAATCAACGCTCGGCTCGATGAGCTGTTTACCGTCAGACGTTACTTCCAGCAGGCCGACAAGCAGGCTTATTTGCAGGAACACGGCGCGAACATTCGCGGTGTGATCACCGGCGGGCATACCGGTATCAGCCAGGCACTCATGGCGCAACTGCCCAAGCTGGAAGTGGTGGCGGTCAATGGCGTGGGCACCGATGCGGTGGATCTGGCATACGCCAGGGATCGCGGAATTCGCGTAACCGCGACCATCGGCGCGCTGACCGAAGATGTCGCGGACCTGGCCATCGGATTATTGATTGCCGTGTGCCGGAGTCTGTGCACCAGTGATCGTTATGTGCGTTCGGGCCAATGGCCCCATAGCCCGACACCGTTGGCCCCGTTGCCGTTGGCGCGCCAAGTGTCCGGCATGCGCATTGGCATCGTCGGCATGGGCCGGGTCGGTCGTGCCGTGGCGACCCGCGCCACAGCGTTCGGTTGCCCGATCAGTTACACCGATTTGCAGCCGATGAGCGATGTAAACCACACCTTCATCGCCGACCTGAAGCAGCTTGCCAGCAACAGTGATGCGCTGATTCTCGCGGCCGCTGCCGACAAGGCTGAAGCCATCATCAATGCCGAGGTGCTGCAGGCGCTGGGCAAGGACGGGTATCTGATCAACGTGGCGCGCGGCAAGCTGGTCAACGAGGTCGATCTGGTGGCGGCGCTTGCCGCTGGTGAGATCGCGGGTGCGGCGCTGGATGTGTTTGTCGATGAACCGAACGTCCCCGAGACACTGTTTGCCAACGAAAAAGTGGTGCTGCAGCCCCATCGCGCGAGCGCGACGCTGCAGACCCGCACGCGGATGGGCGAGATGGTGGTGGCGAGCCTGGTGGACAGTTTCGCCGGGAGAATGCCGCAAGGGTCTGTGACTGATTGAACGCTAGCCGCCAAGGGGACGTTGCGTCCCCTTGGCGGCTCGGTGTCAGGTAAACAGATCGACGCCCAACTGGAAGGCGACCCACAGCGCGAGGCCTGTAGCAAAGAGCAGCGCGATGTTTTCAAACAGGTTGTTGCGATATTTCTTGTCCAGCAGCGACTTCTGGTTGGACATGATCAGCAGGCCCAGGGAAATGACCGGCAAGCCAATGATGTTCAACGCGCTGACACCAATGGTCAGGGTTACGAAATCCGGCATGCCTGGCAGCGACCAGATCAACGGCGTCACCAGGATAAAAAGCATGAACCATTTGTGCATCGGATCATGATGAAACTCTTTACCGTACTTTTCGCGACGTTCAGGACGAACGTGTTGGAAGGCATCGGTAATCAGCATCGGGAACGCGGTGGTCTTGCCTGAAATACTGGCAAACAGTGTCGCGAACACGCCAATGAAGAACACATACCAACCAATCGGGCCAAAGAAAATTTCCAGCGCCTTGCCAAGGTCGCCCAAGGTCTTCACCTCGATGCCGTTGGGCCGCAGAATTTCCGCGCCGACGATCCAGATGGCCAGGTTGATGACGATCCCGACGAACACTGCAAACAGCAAATCGTTACGTTGAACACGCTTGTGCTGCGGCCCTACCCAGCCCTTTTGGCGCATGACATACGGATGCACGAAGTTGGCAATGGAGCCTGCAACCGCGCCGATAACCGATACCGCCACCAGCAGCGCGCCATGCACGCCTTCATCCGGCGGGATACTGAAGCCGATGGTGCCTTTAACGATACCGGCGACATCGGGACCTGACATTACGGCCAAGGCAATAAAGGCCAGGGTCATGATCGCCAGCAGCATCTTCATCACGCCTTCGATCATCGAATAAATATTACGACCGACCAGCATCCACACAGCGAGTACCACCGCCAATGAACACAGCAGTGGCTGGTCGATTTTGAACAGCATCGCCAGCGACTCACCCGCCCCCTTGATCATGTAGGCGTTCATCAAGTGCCCCATCAGCAGGGCGTAGACGAGCATGAACCAGGCGAAAAAGGGATTCAGCTGCGCATAGCCTTGCAGGATGGTCATGCCTTGGTTATTGCACAACTGGAAGCGAGCGATGATGTTTACGATCAGGTATCTCAAGAGCAGAGAGACCGCCAGCACCCACATCATTGCGTAACCGTAATTGGCACCGGCCACGGACGACGTGATCAGATCACCTGCGCCCAGCCAGGACAGTACGGCGATGATTCCTGGGCCCAGCAGTTTGAGTATTCGGGAAAATCGATTTTGTGCGGGCGCCGCAGCCTGGCCTTCTACGGAAGGAATGCTCGTCATAGAGGGTATCTCCATTTATTTTTTTTGTGAGAACGAGCGCAGTCGAACACATTAGATACGACGTCGTACAACTAATCTTGAGCGAGTGTGTTTATAAATGTTTCAAGCTCGCGGGTCAGCGCCGGGCTGCGTGGACGGTATCTAACCAGGCTCGGCTCGTGCAAACACTGCGCCTGAGCCACGACGTGTCATTCCAACCTAAGAAAACAGCGATTGATGTCGTTTTAGGATAATCATAGGATGACTGACCACATAAACAAAATAAAGAATCACCCGCAAGTAAACCCCTTCTCTTGGCCGCTGCCGTTTCCACCCAATTCAAATCCGTCCCCACCAAGTGATCATCTGCTCGTTTTTTCACGGCAATGTAATTTTCGAAACCTTCGGATAACGGGCTTCCACGCAGCGCATCGGGGGAAGACAGAGACCAGAATGAAGCGCCTGACACCTGCTTCAATGGCTGCGGCCAAACCAAGTCGTCTTCTAAACAGGCTCATCGCGAACAAATCGTATCAAACCGGACAAGATGTAAGACGCATCCACCCAGAACCAGTCGTTTTGCAGGGGTAAAAACGACCAAAAATAAAAAAGGGTCGCGAGATAAAATCTCGCAACCCTTTGAATTATATGGTCGGGACGGAGTGATTCGAACACTCGCCCCCTAGCACCCCATGCTGGGGGCTGTAGCAGCCTAACCTATTGTTTCTAAACGAATATAGCTACTTACAAGGGGGGGCAAAACACCCGCTTTTTTGTGCGTATACAAACGGAAACACGCGGCCTCCAGAGGAGGTTTTGCGCAAGCCGACCCAACAAAAGCGCTTCCAGGCTTATTAGGCAGAAGCGGACACCACAATCGCACCACTCATACGGCCGGGAGAGAAATGTCACCTTCTCGAATTATGGACGAGTCGGTCAACGAAGAACTCCATATGCCCTCTGGGGGTAGCCAGCAAGGGCCAAGCGTCGACCATTAAAGCGATTTCCTGAAATGCTTGGGCGCACTTGGAGCGCGGAAAGTGTTCGTAGACTGCTCGCTGCTTCTGCACTGCCCTACGCGCACATTCATCGTACGGAACCGCTCCCACATACCGCAGGGTTACGTCGAGGAAGCGATCGGTGACTTTGGCCAATTTAGCGAACAGCGCGCGACCTTCCGTCGGGCTCTGCACCATATTGACCAGCACCCGGAAACGGTCCATTCCGTAATCACGATTAAGCAGTTTGATCAGTGCGTAGGCATCGGTGATCGAGGTCGGTTCGTCGCAGACCACCAGCAAGACTTCGTGGGCCGCCCGGACGAGACTGACCACCGACGCGCCGATGCCCGCAGCTGTGTCTATCACCAGCACATCGAGACTGTCGCCGATTTCACTGAAGGCCTGGATCAGGCCTGCGTGCTGAGTCGGAGACAAATGCACCATGCTCTGGATGCCTGAAGCCGCAGGGACGATTCGTATCCCGCCCGGACCGCGCAAAAGTACATCGGATAGCTCACAGCGACCTTCGATTAAATCGGCAAGCGTGTACTGCGGGGAAAGCCCCAACAGGACATCGATATTCGCCAAGCCAAGATCGCCATCAAGCAATACGACTCGCCTTCCAAGTTTCGCCAGCGCCAATGAAAGATTCACAGCCACAGTCGTCTTGCCGACGCCGCCCTTTCCGCCGGTCACGGCGATAACTTGTACAGAACGCACACCATCCATGTTATTGATTCCCTTCCATGTGCAACGCGTGCGAGTAGTCGCTCACTATTCCTAGATACGCGATGGTAACTGAAATGTGCAGACACATGGCCACTAGCTATATCACAGGATCACCAGAAACGCTGTAACCCACGACATGGCAATCACGCGAACCAGTACTGCCACTGCTGCGATGCGCTCATCCGCCGAGTAATCGCCTATGCCGAATTCAGACCTGCTCCCTTCCCTGCTATTCAAGATCAACGAAAACCAGCTCGCCCTCGAAGCCGCCATCTTGGAGCATTCGAACTGGGTCGAGCAGCGCGGCCGATGTCGCCGACAACGTGCGCGGCGCCCTGGAAGCCATCGACAAAAATGAAGAGCTCATCAAGATGACACTCGCGCTGATGATGGCGCCGGAGTGACTGCTTTCGGCTGTGGATTCAACCGGTCGATGCAACACAAATAAATTCTGTGTAAGCAGAAGGAGTGTTGCAGATGAAGCAGAGACCTCGGTTCCCGACTGGGAGCGCGGCGCCTACAAAGTTGCCATTATCATTTGTCGTCCATCTTTGTTGACGATTGTGGCCGGCGCTCAGTGCTCTCTTCGGCGTTGGGCGCTTCTGGAAAACTCCCTGGCGTGAACACATGGGTCTGCAAGTCGCTGGCATCGACTTCGGCGACACCATGAACCGAACGGGCCAGACCAATGGCCTGCTCACACTGTCTATGAGTGTTGACGCGGCCGCTTAACCCCACTATGCCCGCATGGGTTTTGACATTGATATGCAGGCTAAGGGTCGGATCGGAAAATGCCAGGGCCGACTTCACCTTGGCGGTAATCCATGCATCGTGAACGGCCATTTCCAGACCATGAGAATAATGCTGGAAGGAGTGAATTTTCATGGCTGAACCCTCTCTCGCGTAATCAGATATACTGTCCATCCCATTTGCTGTGCTGCCCTCTGCCTGTCAGGTGAACGCTATGGATACCTGATTCGTTTTGGAGCGCTCGCCACACAAACATTGACAGACATTAATTATAGTACGGCCGTTGCCTGCGGTCAGAGCGCTGTCCCCGTGGACGTCCGCCTTGGTCGCTCTGTGCCAGGCGCAACACCTACAGAGCACTCCAAACGGTCCTTATTGCGATCAGCGCTGATCAACCCATTGCTGCCAATCTCGACCGACAGAAAACGGTCGGTTCTGTTGAAAAAGTCGGTTCGCCCAAACAGCCTGGTCACTTACTGGCTCACACAAAGGGTAATCGCCTCCTCGTATCATTCTGAGTGTCCGCAATGGGTTGTGGATTCAACCGGTCGATGCAACACAACTAAATTCTGTGTAAGCAGAAGGAGTGTTGCAGATGAAGCAGAGACCTCGGATCTATTACACCGAAAGCCAGAAAAAGCTGATGTGGGATCACGGGCAAAAAGGCGACGAATGACTCTAATTGCGCCCCCCAAATAAGACAGATAGAAATTTTTCGTACTAGGCTTCACGAGCGCGTTGAACGGTAAGAGGGATTCGATCCAATCGTTACACCGTTCCCTTGAACCGTCCAGGCTAAAAGTTGGGGGGATTACTGACGCAGTTCCTTGTTGTATTGCTCTCGATGTTTGAGCGGCCGCAACAAGGATCGGAACTTGAGAAAGGAAATCCACATGAATAGGCTCTCGCACCGCACTAGATTGTACCTAGCATGTTCCCTCCTGATGGCAATTAACCTTACCCAGGCAGCGCAGACAGAAAAACCAAACATCCTTTTTATCGTATCCGACGATACCGGCTACGGTGACCTGGGCCCCTATGGCGGCGGTGTGGGTCGCGGCATGCCGACGCCGAGCATCGACGAACTGGCGGCGCAAGGCACAACCTTCTTCTCGTTCTATGCCCAACCCAGTTGCACGCCGGGTCGGGCGGCCATGCAAACCGGGCGCATTCCCAACCGAAGCGGCATGACCACCGTGGCCTTCCAGGGCCAGGGCGGTGGCTTGCCGGCAGCGGAATGGACCTTGGCCTCCGTGCTGAAAACCGGTGGCTACGACACCTACTTCACCGGCAAGTGGCACCTGGGCGAAGCCGATTATGCAATGCCCAACGCCCAGGGTTACGACGTCATGAAATACGTCGGTCTTTATCATCTCAACGCCTACACCTACGCAGATCCCGAATGGTTCCCGGACATGGACCCGGAGACTCGCGCCATGTTCGTCAAGGTTACCAAGGGCGCATTGTCCGGCAAGGCCGGTGAAAAACCGGTCGAGGAGTTCAAGATCAATGGCGAGTATGTTGATACGCCGGTCATTGATGGAAAACCCGGCGTGGTTGGGATTCCCTACTTTGACGGTTATGTCGAGAAAGCCGCAATGGAGTTCCTCGACACCGCCGCCAAATCTGACAAGCCGTTCTTCATCAACGTCAACTTCATGAAGGTGCACCAGCCGAACTTGCCAGCACCAGAGTTCGTGCACAAATCGATCTCCAAATCCAAGTACGCCGACTCGGTGGTGGAACTCGACACCCGCATTGGCCGCATCATGGACAAGTTGAAAGCGCTGGGAATGGATAAAAACACCCTGGTGGTTTACACCACCGATAACGGCGCCTGGCAGGACGTTTATCCAGACGCCGGCTACACGCCCTTCCGCGGCACCAAAGGCACGGTACGTGAAGGTGGCAACCGGGTGCCGGCGATCATGGTTTGGCCGGGCAAAATCAAACCCGCGGTGAAAAACCACGACATCATCGGTGGACTGGACCTGATGGCGACGTTTGCCGCGGTGGCCGGCATCAAACTGCCAGAGAAAGACCGCGAAGGTCAGCCGATCATGTTCGACAGTTACGACATGTCCCCGGTGTTGCTTGGCACCGGCCCATCCCCACGCAAGGAATGGTTCTACTTCACGGAGAACGAACTGTCCCCTGGTGCTGCCCGTGTCGGCAACTTCAAGGCCGTGTTCAACCTGCGCGGCGATAACGGCGCCCAGACCGGTGGCTTGGCGGTCGATTCCAACCTGGGCTGGAAAGGTGAGAGTAAGTACGTGGCGACCGTGCCGCAGGTCTTCGACCTGTTGCAGGATCCGCAGGAACGCTACGACATTTTCATGAGCAACTTCACCGAACGCACCTGGTCGATGGTTCCCATCAGCATCGCGATCAACAACCTGATGAAAACCTACGCCAAGTACCCTCCACGCAAAATGCAAAGCATGACCTACGACGGCCCGGTGGAAATTTCCAAGTACCAGAAATTCCAGTCGGTGCGCGAAGACCTGCAGAAGGAAGGTGTGAACATTCCAATACCTAACTAGCGGTTGGGCGGCAGCCTCATTTGCGGCTGCCGCTTCCCCACTTCTCATAGACAGAAAACTCACTCTGACAATTGGCACCTTGCGAGCGTCCGTTAAGGGTCGATCTCGGTCCTTCGTGACAGGCAGCAATCGGCCGACACTGTGTAAAAACGTTTTCGGCCAGTAATAGCGGGCTGAGTCGTGTCAAATAACGCGTTCCCACGCCAATTTCAGGTCTTCCGACTGACCGCAACACCGGCTGATTTCACGTAGCAACGCAGAATTCAAAATGGCACCTGCGTTTTTACACAGCCAGGGCCAGAAACAGCCGCTCGAAAGCCGCTTGCGAACATCAAGTCGGAGCTTCGGACGATATGTTTGTGCTTTGATCATGAGCCAATACATAACCTTGCGCTGTCAGTGTGGCAGTCAGGTACCGTAATGCTCGACGGAAGACCGGATGACAGTCGGCAAACGGCAAATCATCGAGCGGAGCCCAAAAAAAGCTGAAGGTGTGACCATGGTCATCGAGCGTGCGATGAGTCCATTGCTCCGGCAAAAGTGCCTGCGTGTAACACAGTTGAAATGACCATATCTGGTCGAGATGCGCGGCGTCCCAGCAGCCCATATCGCTGACAACCGAGGCAGCTTCTATGCCTGATTCTTCGCTTAATTCACGCAGAGCGGTCTGAGCCGGAGTTTCACCTGTCTCGATTGTCCCTTTGACCAGTTGTACGCCTGCTATTGGATGGCGGAACAGAAGGATGTGTGTGCCAGGAATACTGGAGAGGATGACCGGGCAAGCCTTGTTCGGTGACATGACGATTTCCTTATCGGCAATGAAGCACACATCTTACGGCCTTATCCGTTACGCGAGCGGCCAGATATTCAGATGTCCGCTTGGGGTCGATCCAAGTCATAAAGCCGCCAATCATCCGCCCCGTGAAAGGCTTCATCGGAAACCTTTTCTGATAGCGCTGAAGGGCGCACGTGTCAGTAAGACACGTGCACGGGCTTTCCCTTGTGGTTCTAACATGACGTCCGGACGACCAGCGTCATATTTGTCGAAGATCAGCGCCATGGGCCGGCAGTGCCCAGGGCAGGATGCATTCCTGGAATTCACAAGTTCGGTATGTGCTGCGGGCAAGATGAGGGCTTAGTTAACCATCACCTCGTCCAGTGCCTGCTCGAGGGTGCTGACTGTGCGCTCGATATTGTGCAGCTTTTCGAGTCCGAACAGACCGATGCGGAAGGTTTGGAAGTCGGCCGGCTCGTCGCATTGCAGCGGCACTCCGGCGGCGATCTGCAGGCCGTGGTCGGCAAATTTCTTGCCGCTCTTGATGTCGGCATCATCGGTGTAGCTCACCACTACGCCAGGGGCCTGAAAGCCGGCTGCGGCCACGCTTTTGATGCCTTTGCCGGTCAACATTGCGCGCACCCGATCGCCCAGAGCCTGTTGTTCGCCGCGGATCTTGTCGAAACCGTAGGCTTGCGTCTCTTTCATCACTTCGTTGAATCGCGCGAGAGAATCGCTGGGCATTGTCGCATGGTAGGCATGTCCGCCCTGTTCGTAGGCCTGCATGATCTGAAGCCACTTTTTCAGGTCGCAGGCGAAGCTGCTGCTATGCGTCTGTTCGATGCGCTCGAGGGCCAAAGAACTGAGCATCACCAGGGCGCAGCAAGGGGAGGCGCTCCAGCCTTTCTGCGGTGCGCTTATCAGCAGGTCGACTGCGCATTTGTGCATATCAACCCAAAGCGTGCCTGAGGCAATGCAGTCCAGCACGAACAGGCCACCCACCGCATGCACGGCGTCGCCGATGGCCCGCAAGTAGTCGTCGGGCAGGATAATCCCTGATGAGGTTTCAACATGGGGGGCGAAGACAATCTGCGGCTTCTGCGCCTGAATGGCTGCCAGCACTTCGTCCAGAGGGGGTGGGGCGTAGGCAGCCTGACGACCAGTCTCGACCGGTCGGGCTTTCAGCACCGTGGTAGCCGCCGGGATGTTCCCCATCTCAAGGATCTGGCTCCAGCGATAACTGAACCAGCCGTTGCGTATCACCAGGCATTGCTGGCCGGTGGCAAACTGTCGCGCCACCGCTTCCATGCCGAATGTGCCGCTGCCCGGGACCACCGCTACAGCCTGAGCGTTGTAGACCTGTTTCAGGGTGCTGGAAATGTTCTTCATCACGCCTTGAAATGACTGCGACATATGGTTGAGCGAGCGGTCGGTGTAGACCACCGAGTACTCGACCAGCCCCTCAGGATCGATACTGGGATATAGCTTGGACATGGGTGACTCCTTTGGCAGAGATGTCAGTGGTATCGACCCTGCCCTAAGCTTTGGTAAATGACAAGATTGCTCGGGATTGAATTGCGACTTCTGTCGAGCGGCTGGCATCATCAGGTCGATTACTGGACGTAACAATGCTCGCAGGTGGCTGCTGAGTTGTAGGTGGGTGGGCTTTAAAGGTTCCTACTTCCTTACATTCGGTCGATAACGACCAGTTACGAGGGGCAGCAGCCGACCCAAAACGGACAATCTATTAGCAAATGTGTGAATGCGATCAAGCAGATGGTCGGCTATGAAGGTGTGTTGATAGAGTAGTCGTTATGCTTTGGGGCGGCCTATGGAGTCGATGTTTAATGTAAAACAAGAATGGCTAGGTGTATCTCATGAGTGAATATGGGTGGGCGCTCATTACAGCGTTTGTGTTGGTCGTAGGCATGTTCAGGATTGTCACTCGACGCACAGGTAAGCAATTAACTGCTGTGCAATCGATACTGCCAATTCCAATTTCGTTTTTTCTGGCAGCAGTTTTCGTTTCGATATGGCGTGCTGTTTGATCACGACTGGTGGATTGCAGCCCTTCACGATAGGCAGTGCTGGCCTAATTCCGTGCAGAATTACACCGCGATTCTAAAGGGGTAAGGCAAAGTACGCAGAGCCAATGAAACCGGGCACTTCCTTACTTCGGAAATGCCCGGTTTACGCCCTAATTACACGGTCAGTGGTACAAAAACTGGTACAAGATTGATTCCCTCCTACGGCGTCCTGCTGACCGCCCCCTTCATCCATCCCTCACGATTGACAACTGCTAGGCTGCGCCCCCTCCCTCAGTTCAGATTGAGACTCGCGCCGCTCGTTTTCGCAGATCGATTACAACTGCGATACCAGCCAACAAAATTGCAAGGGTGTATGCAAGAAGGCCTAAGTTCACCCCCAGAATCATTTTCTCTGAGCCATCTGTGAGGATCATCGATCCACCGTAAGACTCTCGAAGCCAGTAAGCCATCAAGAACCCGCCAGTAATAAACAATGTAAGAAGACTGGAGAGGCGGAGGTTACCCTTGAGCCACACAAGCCAAAGGCTAAATGCACCAATTGCAGTATTGGTGAACAACTGCCAGACCTCATGTAGCCGAGCGTGGGGCTCCCAAGCCTGGTTAAAAACATGGGTATCATTGAGCTCTAACACCGGTACAACGACGGCGTAGAAGACAATCCCAATAGTCACGAGTAGCTTCGGTATCATTTGAAACCTCCCTGTTATTGTTAGAGCGGGCTGGCCAGTCATCCAACGTGGATGAATGCACAGTAACGTGAACTGCCCTTCCGTAGTAGCCTCCTGCCTTCACGCAACGGATACCCCCAGTCCTTGCCTGCAAACCCAAGGACTGGGATTGCGCCAATTTCGGCGCGGTTATGACCTTGAGGTCAATGTGTCAGAAGCAGGTAACCAAGCAATGCAAGACCCGTTCAAAATGGGTGTTTTAACGTCGCTTCTACGTCGCAGCGTTCCGTGCAAGTATTGGGCTTTGGGGAAACTCGCCCCCCTACCCCGCCTCATCCGCTTCCTGTTCGTCAGGCCAGCATTTTGCCTCGGGCTTCCTTCAGATTCGCAGTCACCCGCGACACCCTTCCCTCTGGCTAACACTTCCCCTTGCCGGGTGTGTAGAGGACTTTCACCTCCAAGTCACCAGCGTGACCACCACAGCCGAGCTGGTTGCGCTTGCGCGCAACGCACCCTGCCTGGCGCACGCATAAAAAACCCCGGCGGCTGCCAGGGCTTGATTCAAAGCATATAGACCCGTGCGGATGGGCGGGCCCTTTGGGTTACTTGCGTTTAGATTTTGCTGTGTCAGTCCTCTTGATCTATCTGATCAAGAAAATCAACGTCATCATCCTCTTCGTCAAAAATTGCTTGAGCGTCTTCTTCGACCCATGACTCGTCATCATGGAATTCATGATCGAGCAGATGGTCGTGCTCAGGCTCGGGAATATCTCGTTCTTCGCTCATGACTTACCGAAACAAAAATTGAAAGAACGGATTGTATATGCAGATCTTTTCCCTCAGTCAACGATCACGAAACAACGACGCGCTCACCCTTGAGCAGGCAGCAGACGCAAAAGCAGCGCCTTGGTCCCGCCAGTTGGTTTGCCGTTATTTGATGCCCGCCCGCTCGAACGCCAGTGGTTCAAGAGCCTTCATTCTGTACCAGGGTCAGCGGTGAGAAGTTGCGATCAAGCTGCAGCTCGGAGAACCGTTCGATGCTCAGGTCACCTTCGCGGAAAAGCTTGGCGCGAACCCGATCAAGCAAATCACCGCCACAACGGCCTTTACGATTTCCATTGCCGGCTTATCCGCTTCGTCCTGAGCCGCCTTTCTTCGCTCGTATGCCATCTTCCCAGCCATAACCCTACGCGGATTTTTGAGTTCGTCAGGTTTGCTTGAACGCCTCATTACTGCTCCTTCGGCCGGCCCCAGTGCAGGTTATCCGTAAAACACCATCCGAAATCAAATTGCCACCATGCTGCATCCGGTCACGGAGGGCGGCGCCTACCCGAGGCAACAGCTATGCCAATCGCAGCAGATACCGCCGAGTTCCTTGAAGAACTGAACGGCGGTGCATTCGCCAATGCTGACACTCGGCACCTTCGATCCAAAATGAAAAACAGGTAACCCGTCCGATACAGCGGGTTACCCCTTCAACCGGATGGCTCACCTATATTTGTTGCATCCGGCCGCGGAGGACTACTCCATCTTGATTGATGGTCGGTCGGCGCAACTCTGGATCGTTTTCATTGAGGCACCGAAACTGCAACTCGGCATTGGCATAGCGATCGTAACCAGAATCCCTGGACGCATCTTTTACCGGCATCAGCTGCTTGCCTTTGCTCTCACAGAAAGCATTGGCCTCTTGATATAGCTCAGCCTTTACAGCTCCTCCGCCAAAGGTCGTGAAGCTCCCATCCTTCGCGATCATGTAGGTGTCTCGCCCCATCGGCACAACACCTGGTCCTGAACAACCGGTTATGAACAGGGCAATCGTTGAAACCAGTAACAGGCGCATTTGCGCGCTCCATGCGTGAGTGATGGCGAATCATATGGCTATCACCTTGCCACTTCACCATTTTTCATACTGCCGCATCCGGTCACAGAGGACGGCGCCTGACTGGAGATAGCCATGAGGACATTTGCCGTATTCGGAATGAATGAGTACTTCGCCCGCGAAGAGGCGAAACGCAAGGTTCGGGACTTCAAGATCGAGAAAGGCAAGCGGATCGAACTGTCCATGAGCCAGTGGCTCCAGGCTGTCGAAGATCGCGTAGTCAAGATCATGGATGACAAGCGAGTCGCCCAGCTCCGCAGCATGTTCGATGCCCCCAGTACGCCGCCGATAACACCGAGCGTATTCGCAAGCCGGGACGGTGCCGAGACGTAGTCATCAGAGCGAAGGTCAAGCTGCCGCAGAACGATGCAAAACGGAAGTCGGCGACCAGGCTTTCGTGGATGGACTACTCACTCGAATCGACAGCGGCAGCCTGATCCGCCCTCACCTATTGCACTGAACGCATCGGCAGACGGGCAGTTGTCACGATTTAAAATCTTGGTAGGTCGCTGATCATTCTGCCTGGATTAGCACGTTCTTCGGTTACGGTCACCTCGCCACTTTGCAAGTGACATTCCAGAAGCTTTCCACCTGACACCGTCCCGATGCCCGCTTCGAATGTCATCTCAACAACGTCGCCATCGCGAATAGCCGAAATGATGTCTTCCATCGAAGCTATGTGTGGTTTTTCAAGAAATCTTCCTCTGCTGACGCTGGGGTCAATCTTTGCCCACATGAAGAGCTCTATTTCAGCGGCATCGTTGATTCGAACGGCTGAAACCACATAATGCGCCATAGACTCACCTTGAAGAATCTACCTTCTCGATCTGTTCAAACCTCAGCATAACTCCTCACCTATTGAGCTACGAGCTCAGCCATTGCCTCGGTCGTACCAGTTGTTAGCCAACTCTACGGGGATCGTTACCGTCTTCGCCTTATTGAGTTTTTGACAAGCTGCAGAAGCTTTTTCTATCTCATTACCAAAGTAAGCCAACCAATCGCCGCTCGCCTGTTGATCTAGCTGGCACAGGTAGGTTCCCACCTCGCCCTCAGTCAAGCCTGAAACCTCTGCAATCAACTTATTGCTTGGTTTTTTGACCATTTTTCCTCCTTGATCCAGCGATATGCCGGGTCATCAACCAATAGCCCACTTCAACGAATCATGCCAGCCGGCGAGGCGGCGTCCACCTGGAAAACAATCATGACCATCACCGCGCCGGTCATACGCTCCCACGGAGCGAAACCATCTCAGAGCAGAAATCGCGAAGCATTTCTTCCAGCATCAGGTGACATTTCAAGATGAGTGTTATGTCATCCATCTGCGACGAAAAGTGCTTTTCCAATCGATTGTCGTGTTTCCTGCTGGACCCTACATTGACCATACAGCCCCCTATCAGACGGCATTTCTTCAATGGGTTTTGCGCAGGCACAAAAAAGCCGATCTAGCTGATCGGCTTAAGTGTCTGATTTTACTCAGGAATAATGGTCGGGACGGAGTGATTCGAACACTCGACCCCTAGCACCCCATCTACTTTTTCATACTTCTTGAAAGCTTCCAAAATTTTACTCTGGATTTTTCTAAGCTAGTATTTACTTGAGCTCCAGCGGTGTTCGGCTCTACGAGAGTCCAGGAACGTCCACCAAGAGCCGACGTTTTTGTGGGAGTAAAAGTAGGGGGAACCCATTTTATGGCCAAAATCACCATCAAGGAACTCGAGTCGCTGACCGCCAACGATGCTGGGCGAATCCTCCGGGAGGACGGCAATCTGGCCGGTCGAATCTCAGTGCGTAAGGACGGCGTGTCGGTCAGCTTTTTCTATCGCTATCGGTGGGGCGACCAGAACAAAGAGTACGCCTGCGGGTCCTGGCCACGCAAATCCCTGGCGGACATCCGCAAGGCCCGCAACCAGGCCCGAGCGCTCATCGATGAGCAGATCAATCCCAACGAACACAAGAAAACCGTCAAGGCACAGGCATACGCCGCGGCTAACGTAGAGGCCGAACAAGTAAAAGCGGCGAAGGTGCAAACGCTGACCGTCCAGGATCTGGCCAAGGCGTGGCTGTTGGATGGCGTGGCGCGGAAAGACGGCAACGCCGAACTGCGGCGCCGTTTTAACAAGGACCTTTTGCCAGCCCTCGGCAAGACCGCGGTGAACAATGTGTCCGAGCACGATATTCGGGCGCTGATCCGCACCGTGGTCAACCGCGGCGCTTACCGACAAGCCATCAGTTTTTTCGCCGACCTCACCCAGATGTTTAGTTGGGCCAGAAAGCGTCAGCCCTGGCGGGCCTTATTGATCGAGGGCGATCCGACTGAACTGGTCGACATCTCCCCCCTGATCCCTGCCGACTACGAAGCGGAACGAAGCCGCATCCTTTCGCCGGCGGAGCTGTTGGAACTGCACAACCGCTTCCAGCAAATGACCGCCGATTACAGCGCCCTCCCCGCCGGGCAAAAGTACGAAGGCATTCGGCCATTGAAAAAAGAAACCCAACTCGCGCTCTGGATCAGCCTGGGCACCCTGTGTCGGATTGGCGAGTTGCTGCAGGCCGAATGGAAAAATGTCGATCTGGACCAGCAGACCTGGTTCCTCCCCAGTGAAAACGTCAAAGGCACCCGCGGCAAGAAACAGGACCACCATGTTTTCCTCTCCCCCTTCGCCCTGCATTTCTTTCAGGAACTCAAAACCCTGACGGGCGACTCTCAGTGGTGCTTTCCGAACAAGCAGGATGATGGGCATGTGGACGTGAAAGTGGTGAGCAAACAGGTCGGCGATCGCCAGGCCCGATTCAAAAGCCGCAAGGCTCTCTCCAGACGGCGTCACGACGATACGCTGGTGCTTGCCGACGGCCAAAACGGCGACTGGACACCGCATGACCTACGCCGTACGGGCGCAACCATGATGCAGGCCTTGGGGGTCAGCCTGGACGTCATCGATCGCTGCCAAAACCATGTGCTGGCCGGCTCCCGGGTAAGACGGCACTACCTGCATCACGATTATGCCGAAGAGAAGAAGCGTGCCTGGGACCTGTTGGGCGATCGACTCAGCGCCATGTTGTCCTCCACCTACGAGCATCCGTCAGCAGAATCGATGATGTCTTTTCCTGCGTATACCGCGACTGGCTCTTTACCGCCTTCTTAAATCGGTGCCTTTAGTGTTGAGTCCTCATAGTTGCGCAAACATCGCCGAGCACGTTCTTCAGCTTGATTTCGGCTTCATGACCGGCAGAAATCGGCTGAAGCGGTCAGTCGCTCAAAACACTTAAAAACCACTGATTGCTAAAGTAATCAGGATCCGAAAATAGCTCACTCGGTCGAAGGGACGGATGCTTTGCTGCCCAAGCGGATTAGTTCATTGGAGAAACACAGGCCGACGATGATCAGTGCCGCTCCCGCGTACAGGCTTTCGCGCGGTACTTCATTGAGCGCCACAAACGCCAGCAGCGCGGCGAACAGTGGCTCGGTCAGCTCCAGCGCTTGCACTTGGGATGGCTTGAGATACTCGATGGCCTTGGTGGTGCAGAAGAAGCCCAGGATTGTCGGCAGCGTGGCCAACGCCAGCAGCGCGGCGATCGCCAGCGGCGACAGCTCGCCCATCGCGAAACCATCGGCCGCAGCCGGCATCAGCAGGTACAGGCTGCCAAAGAACAACAATTGTCGGGTGAAGTGCAGTCCCCCCGACACACCCATACGCTTCATGGCAACCGAAAAGGCCCCATAGCCGCAGCCGGCCATGGAGGCGAGCGCAGCACCTTGCAGGGTAAAGCCCTGCTGCAGGTCGCCGCCGAAGATCACCGAGATCCCAGCGATAGCCAGTGCGGCGCCAACGGTAGCGTTCGCGGTGATGGCATCCTTGAGGAAAATGCGCCCCAGAATGATCGAGGAAATTGAGGCACTGGCCATCAGCACCACCACCACACCTGCCGCAGCGTAGTGTCGATAGGCGGACGTTTCGAAATGGAACAGCACAAAGATGCCAAGGAATGCGCAGATAGCCGCCTGAGTCCATTTGGTCGACGCCGCCGGGCGCTTGAGGAAAAACAGTAAGATCGAGAGAAGCACGCAACCAAGTACGGTCTTGATGACAGCGACACTGCTAGCGGTGAAACCATTACTCATGAGTACTTTGCTGAGTACACCGATCGTTGCGTTCAGTGCCGCAGCGGAGAGTGCAAATATGACGCCTTTGCTGAAAGTAGATTGCATTGATGACGATCCCTGTCGCTGTATTGTCGTTCGATAGAATGCCGCCCTACATCGACGGCGCAAAGTTTGAGGATACGAAGATCCCACCAACCCCAGTATTTATTGGGGCATAAGCTGGATCGCCCAGTAGGATGCTGTCGGCCTTCTTGAAGTTCCCGTACGAAATGGCGGAAAAAAGTTGGTGGATCAGGTGGACGTTCACTCCCAAGCATCGCTGTGAAGTAGTGCTCAAGCGGATGGCTGAGGCGATTGAGTGTTAGTTAAACATACCCCCCAAGCTAGAGGCGATTATGCACCCTGTTCTCCCAGCATAGGATCAACATGACTCGACAAGGGCCGATTTCAAGCACGATGGTTGCACTTCTAAGTTGATGAATCCGCATTACTTACCTTAGGAAAGTCCATTTAATCGGGGCTAACGACTTTGTCGCCCCCAAGGGAGAAGTCAGAGGGCCTGGCCCTTGGCTATGCAATTTGAGTTGACGAACATTGCAGTGTGCTGCAAAGACTGACGTATATCCGGTTTGGATATTCCATGCATATTGGCAAATTGCTCGACCGCCGCTGTATCAAAACGAGTGGTCTGGATAAAGTCCAAGGCTTCGGGTTTTGTATTCAAAAACCGCGCGACGGGAGGAATACTCAGTAGCAACTTCAACAATCGGAGTGAAATGTAATGCTTGGGAGACTTTAAGCCCAAAGGTTGTGCCACCTGTACCAGGAGTTCTCGCAAGTTCGGTGTTTGGTCATCAAGCGCCAGCAGTTCCTGGCCCACCATGGCAGGATCAAAAGCACAAACCGCCACCAGCTCAACCAGGTAATCCACGGTGACCAGTGGCAGCCAGTGCTCGGCGGTACCGGGCACTGCAGTCAGCTTTCTCTGCACAAGGTTTCGTATCAGCTCCACCAGCGGCTGACCGTCAAGGATATGCCCAGTGCGGCTGTGGCCACAAACCGTCGCGGGGTGGACAACGGTAATCTCCCCGCCCTTGGCGGACATGACCTCCAGGGTCGCAAAATGCGCCTCCAGCTTGCTCCCCTCGTAACCACCGACATGTCGGTAGACGGCAGGCCAATTCGTCAGCTCCGGATAACGAGGATCAATTCCGATACGTTGCAGATGTTCATGATTTTTCAGCATGTAGCCGCCGATCATCACTAACCGGCTTTTTTGCTCAGCCGCCAACAGCGCCACGCGCTTTGCCCCTTCCACATTCACCGCACGAGAATGCTCCACTGAAAGCCCCCATGCGAAGTGGGCGCCTAGGTGGAATATGATTCTTGCGTGCCTTAGCACTTCTCGGTCAGCAAGACTCAGCCCGAGGTTGTCCCGTTCCAGATCGCCAGCTACGGCAAATACCCGGGTTGCGCACCCTCCCAAATTGTCGACTTGCTCCCGCAGTGCAGCTAGTCGCTCTGGGCGACGCATCAACACCCGAATGGTGTGACCTTTTGCACTCAGGTACGCCACCAAATGTTGACCGATGAAGCCGGTACCCCCCGTGACAAAGCACTCCACGCTCATTTCCCTGCTCCTTGTTTAAGGTGAGAAATCAAGCGTAAACTATCGACCCAACTCTATAGTCAAGCGGTGCTTTCATGAAAATCGGCGAACTCGAGGCCCGCAGCGGCGCCAGCCGCCATACGCTGCGTTACTACGAGCAAATCGGCCTGATCTCACCGCTGCGGCAAACTAACAAATATCGCGTTTACACAGCGCAAACTCTGCAGGATCTGGACTTTATCCAGCGCGCGCAAAGCATGGGGTTTTCCCTGGGGGAAATAGGCGAGATTCTGGATGCGCAGCGGAACAAGCTGATCGATTGTGCTGACGGCGCTAAGCTAATTGAAAAGAAGATGGCAGAAATCAAACAGAAAATCGCCAACTTCCAAAGCATTTATCGGTATCTGGATGAAGAGCGTGCAAACCTCGAAGCCAGTGCTGCCAAGCAACTTGAGCTTCAGCAGCTGAACAACTCTTCCAACTGAACTGTCAGCATCTGGGAAACGGAAGCTGCTGCTTGCTTCCAGTTTCAAGCCCATCGCTTACGCATTTTCTAAAACCTTGTGGCCAGGCCCTGGACAGTAAGCGTCCGCCCAAAAGACCTTGCGTGGTTAAACGGGCGCCCATCTATGCGGCAGCAACTCGATAATCTCGCTCGGCTGCTGCATCGGCATGAATTGCTCCGGATTTGCTAGACACATGATGTCTACTATGGGTCGAAATCGGCCCTTCACAACAGGTAGCAATCGGCCAAATGCAGATAGTCGAAAGTGCCTGGGTATCGCTTTAGCTATGCCCCCCATATGAACTGTACCGTCATACTCTTCCACTGATAGGGAGCCTGGAAAAGTTTCGATGGGGAGCCTCAAGCGTCAGAAAGGACGGCGATGAAGCGTTGGTGCCTGGCAGTGTCTGGAATAGCTGCCGGCAACTCAGCAGCGTTATTTGAATTGCCGCTTATACTGACCGAGCAGCCTGGGTTTGCCATCCCCATCCATGTCGAATTCTCCTCGAACAGTGTCGCGTTCGGAGTGACATCTTCGGGCAAGACAAAGACTTACAGGAAGACAAGAAGCGCGATGTGTCATCAGGTCGTTAACAGCGCACCCCTTCATATCGCCTGATTAATGGTTAGTTGATCGACTCACTATCCGATTCAAGGAATGGAGAAGCAGGTTCATGAAAAACCCACTACCGAGAGCCGTTGGCTGTGCGATGTTGTTGCTCGCCTCATTTACATCCACCTTCACCCACGCAACGGACATCACACCCGCCGAAACGAAAGCCATCGCCGAGGAAGGCTACATCTACGGTCTGCCCATCGTGATGAACTATGCGACCATGTACGACTATGCCGTGGACAAGAACTCCGGCCAGTACAAGGCGCCGTTCAACCACATTCACAACATGCACAATGTCTTTAGCTACAAGGACACGGCCATCGTCTCGCCGAACAGCGACACGCCGTATTCCTTGATGTTTATGGACCTGCGTAGCGAGCCGATCGTGCTATCAGTGCCGACGGTGGAGAAACCGCGGTACTACTCGGTGCAGCTCATCGATAACAACACCAACAACTTCGGTTACATCGGCAGTCGCACCACCGGCAGTGAAGCCGGCAATTACCTGCTGGTCGGCCCCGATTGGAAGGGTATGACCCCGCCGGGCATCAAGAAGGTGTTTCGTTCCCAAACACAACTCCTCTTCGTGATCTTTCGCACCCAGCTCTACAATCCGGCGGACATGCCAAACGTCGAAAAGATCCAGTCCGGTTATGCGACCCAGCCGCTATCGGCTTTTCTCAAGCAACCTGCGCCGCCTGCCGCGCCGGCGATCGACTTTCCGAAGTTCGACAAGGACCTCGTAAAGACCGACTTCTTCAAGTATCTGGGCTTTGCATTGCAGTTTGCCCCGGCCACACCGGAAGAAGTGGCGATCCGCGCGAAGCTGGCCCGTATGGGCATTGGCGCCGACAAGGACTTCAACTTCCAGGATCTCTCCGCCGAGCAAAAGACCGCCGTGGTTGAGGGCATGCAGGCTGGACATACGAAGGTCCTGGATGCGGTCAATCATCTCGGCACGCAGATCAATGGCTGGAACATCGTGAGTTCCGGCGGTGATGCCGCGTTCTACGATGGTGATTGGCTAAAACGTGCCGCCATCGCACAAGCGGGCATCTATGCCAACGACGCCGAAGAGGCTACGTATCCGATGGCCAAGATCCTGTCCGATGGGACGCCGCTTGACGGCAGCAAGCACAATTACACCATCACCTTTCCCGCTGGACAGCTCCCGCCGGTCAACGCCTTCTGGTCGGTGACGATGTACGACGGCAAGTCGCAACTGCTCATCAAGAATCCGGTCAATCGCTACCTCATCAACTCGCCGATGCTACCCGACATGAAGAAGAATGCAGACGGCTCGTTGACGCTCTACGTCCAGAAGGATTCACCCGGCACGGACAAGGAAAGCAACTGGCTGCCCGCACCGAATGATCTGATCTACATGGTGATGCGTCTGTATTGGCCGAAGACGGAAAACCCTTCCGTCCTGCCTCCTGGCAAAGGAACGTGGAGTCCGCCCGCGATCCTTAAAATCAATTGAACACCTGACGACCAGTGCAGCGGACGGCGCTCTACCGGGGGCGTTAGGGTTTCGCAGAGGCCTTGACCGTCCGCTGCGGGTCGCTTTCTGCCTCTCGCGATGGGCAGAAGTCGGTCCAGAGTGTGTAAAAACGCATTAGGGCCTTGTCGGCGCGAAGAGCCGACGGCTGTTCGCTGAGTGAGTCCGCTTAAGGCACCATAGTTGATCAATATCGCATCGGTGCCCTTCAGCAAGGTTCTACA
>NZ_JAHBDE010000024.1:0-64556 GCF_019956175.1 Pseudomonas sp. BF-R-30
CTTTCGGGAAGTAAGGTACCTTGGCCTCGATGTTCACCTTGGATAAAGCGCTTCATGGGCGATCCCTGCGATGAATTCCTCAGAAATCATAGCAAGGGTTCACGAAGGCGTTTTTACACACTCTGGGCCGGTTTCTGCCTGTCCCCACCGGCCGCTATATAGGGTCGTTTTTAGCCCTTCGCAACGGACAACAATCGACCAATAGCAGCCCTTGATGTTTGGCTGCTATTGGCAAAAAGGCAGCACAAGCCGACACCAACCTACGGCGAGTATCAGCAATGGGCCGCAAGATTTACTTCGTGACCACCAGCGCCGGTGGCTGCCAGCTGCCGTCGCCAGCGGGAAGAATCGAAGGCGGTGCGGTCTTCGGCCAGTAGAGGCGCATTACCAGAAAGACCGTGTCGTCAGGCGCGGGCAACCAGTTTGCCTCCTTAGCCTTGCCGGGGGAGTCTTTCTGGATGTACAGCGTCAGTGAACCATCCGTGTTTTTCTTCATCGCCGACAGCATCGGCGAATTGATCAGGTAACGGTTGAGCGGATTCTTGACCAGTAGCTGGCTCTTGCCGTCGTACATGGTCACCGACCAGAAGGCATTGACTGGCGGCAGTTTGCCGGCCGGGAAAGTCAGCGTGTACTTGCGCTTGCTGGTATCCAGCGTCTGGCCGGTGCCGTCGGTGCGCGTGTTGGGATACATCGCCTCGACGGCGTCGTTGCCGTAGAGGCCGCCTTTCGCGGCACCAGCACGTTTCAGCCAGTCGGCCTTATAGAACGTTTGGTCGCCGAAGTACGCGCCTACGCTCCAGCCGTTGATTATCTTCGTCCCGCTCGCGAGGAACTTGTCGACCTTCTCGTCACCGGCCTTCATCCCGAGCAGGACCACGGCCTTGTGCTCGAGCGAGAGGTCTTTAAATTCGAAGCTGCGACCGGGTCCCACCCCAATGCTCGCCAGCTTGGCCCGGATCTCCTTGTCGTCAGCCGATGGCGGCACATACTCCATCGCGGCCGACAGGTACTCGAAGAAGTTGGCCTTGATGCCTTCCGTCGTAGCCGGCACGAAATCAATCTTCGGCGCAGTGGGCGGCGCGGGTTGATGGAGGAAGGCGGACAGCGGCTGGACCTTGTAGCCCGCTTGCACCTTCTCGACATTCGGCATGTCCTTGGCGTTGTAGAGCTGAGTCCGAATGGCGCTCACGGCGAAGGGAGTGGTCGAGGTGAAGACTTTTTTGATACCGGGAGGGGGCACGCCTTTCCAATCAGGACCGACCACCATGTAGTCGCCCGCTTCGTTGCCGGTGGCACGGCTGCCGATGTAACCGTAGTTGTAAGTGTTACCGTCGATCATCTGCACCGAGTAGTAACGCCGCTTGTCCACTGCCGGCACCGAGATCACCATCGGCTCCGCGCGCAGGTCCAGCCAGACAAACGAGTACGGGGTGTCGCTGTTCGGAGTGATGATGGCCGTGTCTTGGTAGGTGAAGACGCGAGGCTCGTTCTTGATCTGGTTGAACGGCGCCTTGAATTGCGGGCCGCCCTTGTCCACAGCATATTCGTTCATCACGGCGTAGTTCATGACCAGCGGTAAGCCGTAAATAAAGCCTTCCTCGGCGATCGCCTTGGTCTGCTCGAGACTCGGCGCGGGTACGCCCTTGGTCACATCCGTCTTGTCTGCCTGCGTGATCGGATCGTTCTTGCTCGCACACCCCGCAAAAAGCGTTGAACCCACGACGACGAGTGCCGCAGCCATTGTCCAGCCCCGGTTAGACTTCCTGTTCATTTCCACCTCGTTAGTTTTGAGCAAGCTGGCACCGTGAGCGTTCATGACCACGGTGAAATAATTTGAATGCTTGAAACCCTCCCGACTTTTTTCAGTAGTGCCAGGTCATGTGGGCGATCAGGGTTTCAATCCAGGCGTTGTCGAACTCGCCTGATACACGATTGCCAGACAAGTTTTTTTGCTGATCGACTGGCGTGCCCCCACACAGACCGCGACCCACTGAAATTCAGGTCTGTCTCTTTACTTAGCGACTGAGTAAATCCTGTGGCGAAGCGCCAACTCACACGCCCAGGGAGTGTAGATCACAATAAGCCAGCATCCCCTTGCGCAGCTGAGCAGCTCAGATTCAGTTCCGTAATATTTACGCGCGCCGTTATGGACCATTTGGCTTCGAGAACAGCCAATCGTGATCAGCAGCCAAAAAGCGGATAGTCAGAGATTAACTCTTGAGGTCCGCCAAAGACCGCTATGGGTCGACAGTTGCCTATAGCGGCAGGCCAGACTCCGCCAAACCTGATTGCTTTGTTAAAAACAATGACTCACACAACATGCATCTCGTCGGAAATTCAAAAGACGGAATCATAAACTTTCCCCGCCAACCTACTCGCATCAAAATACATGCCAAGTATAAATTCATGTACACAAAAAGATGTACATCCAATTTAATCTATACTAATCAAGTAATTAATGTTATTTTCGAGTCTCCCTCGGGCACCAAAATTAAGAAAGGTCTTGCTTTGCAAGGCCTTTTTTTTCGCCCGCAGAAAAGCACCTGACACCCCACCGCCCTGTGTAGGAGCTGGCTTGCCAGCGATTTTTTAACCCTCCCCCCTCGGTCAGTAAGACACTCATCAAGGATTCCCCCATGGAATTGCACCTGGAAACCGTCGCCCTCTTCTCCCTCAAACTGGCTTATGAGACGGAAGATCAGAGCCCGATTTTGCGGGATGATTTGGTGATGGGGGATTACCAGCGGGATGTGTTTGAGTTGCTGGTGCGACGGGGGGATGTTGAGGGGATTCAGTTGAAGGTGGATGAGTGTGTGGGGTTGGCGCTGGAGGCTGTTGGGGGTGTGGATAAGCCGTTGGGGCGGGAGTTGCGGAGGTTGGCGGGGGAGTTTGCCGGGATTCAGGCGATGGAGGAGCTTGATGCTCCGCTCATTGCGCTTAAGGATTACCTGAAAGACATTCAATGAATGAAGGTGAGCAGCCTAAAAAGCGGGAATGCCCGTGAGCCGGACCGAGGTAGAACATCACGTCTTATCCTGCCCCTGTTTCATACCCATTTCCCAATCTTTTCATCGCCTACCTGGGTTATCCAAATCCACTTCCGACCAAAAGCGGGCATTAAACGATAGCTGCCGTTATCTTTACGCAATTGAATCAGCTATCAGAAAGCATCATAAGTCCGGTGTGTAGAGGGGTTGCCAGCTGTGTTTTAGTGGTGCACCTCGGGCCTGTGATGCGCTTGCATCGCGCGACTGGGACAATGTCTTCCCAGCTATCTACCCTCTCCCAGACGGGCTTTTGTGAAACGCCCCACGACCCTACGAGTGGCACTTTGATGGTACTTGCTTTTCCGCTAGGATGGCTCGCGTGGAGCATGTGCATAATTGAGATCTTGGACACTATGCCTGCGTAACTGAGGCCCTCGCACAACCGACCCACAACTGTCGTAGGCGATTAAGACGCAGCTGTGGCTAAAAATAACGAGGTTGCGGACGATACCATCAAAAAAACCAGCATCGCTTGATCGTAAGATCGTTGCGATGACCCCGTGCCGATGTCGGCGTTCTGCCGATGGGCTTACGCGTTAAGGATAACGAATCTACTAAAAACGCCCTTTCCTGAACCTATTTCGGGTCACATCGGCCCGGTTCGTCCGGTTGGGTGAAACAAGGATTCGTTGATAATCACGAGTTATGGAAATTTTGAGATGTCTTTTCTGAAAAGGGTGTGGCTGGGGATCAGGAATTTTTTCCTGGGCAGTGGCGAGCGTCACGAGGGTGAGGCAAGCTTCCCTGAAATCAATCCGGACAGAATCAAGGCTGATCTCAAAGTCATCGAAACCGCCCGCGCTCACGGTGCAAAAGGGGTTCCGGACTTTCGCGACACTCGTCTGACTGAAACTGAGCATCAAATCCAAGGCACAGTGGGAAAGTTGCGTGCGGCCACCTTCAAGACGGGCGAGCGGTGGCTTAAGCAAATTCAGTCCAGGCTAGATGCTGTCGACCTCACAAAAGATTTCGACCATACAGTCCAGCTTGGAGACGAATTCGGTCGCAAGGCAGATTCCATTCTATCTAGTGCAAATGGAGAGCTTCAGGAGTCCATCAGGATTTCGAAGTCTCACGAGACCATTCTTGAGAGATTCCGCGAAGCCAACCAGTTACCTGATACGCCTGCGGAATTGCCAGGCCCTCTCGACCACGGCAAGAAGATCTGCTTACTCATTATTTTCTGTGCTGCTGAGTCGTTTATCAATGCGAATTTCTTCGCTAGCGGCCTCGTTGGAGGACTGATAAGCGGACTGCTCATGGCTCTCACCCTGGCAGTACTGAACCTTGCTCTGCCCTTTTTTGTCGGTCGTGTGTTCACCAACAAAAATCATGTCAACGGATTGCGCCGCGCCCTTGGGTGGCTGTGCTTCGGTATCGGAGTTGCTTGGACGTGCAGTATCGGCGTTTCCATGGCCTACCTCCGTCACGTGATGCCGTTGATCGATGACGAAGCCACTAATCAGATTCAGTTCGCCATTGATAGCTTTCTTCTCGGTGAATCTCCATTCACGGATATCAACAGCATCGCGCTCTGTGCGATCACAGTATTTTTTGGCTTGGTAGCGCTCCATCACGGCTATCGCTGGATGGATCGCTACCCGGGCTACTCCAAAATATACGGGGCGTATGTAGAGGCCTATCAGAACAAATTTGAAATCATAGCCAACCTTCGAGCAGCTCTTGAGGAAGAAAAGGAAAAGACACTTTCTCAGATCGATGCCAATGTCAAAAATGCCACTGAAGCTGTTCGATACTTTAAGTACAGCATGGGCGAAAAATCAGTAGCCAAGAAAAAGGTTACTGAGCACCTGATTTTGGCGGACAAAACAATAGAAGCCCTTATCGAGGCTTATCGATACGAGAATCAGATGGCTCGTCCATCAGACAAGCCACGTCCGGACTACTTCAACAACCCTATCGCATTAGAGCCGCAAGACTTGCCAGATTTTGGGCTAGAACGTGATGAAGCCCGCTTGGAAACTCAGGAGAAGATGCTTAGTGAGATGCTGGGGATCCTGCAACCCACTCGGGCCAAAGTGCAATCTTCCTTCGTTCAAAAGTTTGACCAATTGAAGCCTCTGGAAAGTCGGCTCTAGGATCGATCCATGTCTGTATATAGAAAGCGTAATGCGACCTCTCCGGTCACGCTGGTGATGTATGTAGTTGCAGCCATGATTCTGATCATTGGCGTAGCCACTGCCCTATGGTTCAACTTCAAGCAAGACAAGCTCGATAAGGTCACGTTGTGCCCATCGAGTGGGGCCAAAGGTCAATATGTCGTACTGATCGACAACACATCACCATTTCCCTTCACCCAGAAAACGGCGCTTAAGCAGCGCCTGAAAGACATGATCATGAATGACCTTCCCAAAGGCGCCATGCTCACGGTATTCCTATTGGGTGAAGACTATCAGCACAATGCAGAACCAGTGTTCGAAAAGTGCAACCCTGGCCAATGGGCTGAGGGAGATGAAATCTCGAAGACCAAGAAGTTCGTGGATCGCGACTTCAATGAAAAATTCGTAAAGCCATTGGAGGCTGTAGTCAATCGGATCCCCTTGGACGTACGAGCTAAAACTTCTCCTATCTTTGAAATGCTCCAGCTGACTAGCCAGAGAGGGTTCTCTCACAGTAATGCGAAAGGTGAAAAACAGCTAATCATATACTCCGATATGGCGGCAAATATGGAGTCTTTCACCATGTATAAGAACCCAAAGCTTAACTACAAGGAATTCTCAACAACATCTTATAGCCAGAAGGCTACAGCTCCTCATCTGGATGGTGTGGCAGTAATTATCAACATGATGGCAGCAGAACCAGCAGTGACCCCTTACAACAGGCGTTCGGAGTTCTGGGCTGCGTATTTTTCTGCTAACGGTGCTTCGTTAGGTGATGTTATCCCCATGGAGGGGCTGTAATGAAGAGTCAACATGCAGCCATTCACCGTGTACAAACCTGGTTTTTGATCGCATTATTTATCAAAGTTGCTTGTGCCAGCATCAGCCTGAAACTCAGCGACCCTTTTTGGTTCGGGTTCATCATTCCAATCTCCGTGATGATTGCCTATTGGGGGGTTGGTTACCGCGTGCGTGAGCTATACGACGTCCGACTGACTCTGGCCAAATTTGCTGACTCGATTTACTACCTCGGCTTCCTGTTCACGGTAGTGAGCATCATTATTTGCCTACTCGACATCCAAAGTATCGGTGACAACCTCACCAATATGGCGACTCGCTTTGGTGCTGCTATGGTCAGCACGGCTATCGGTATGGTTGCCCGCACGTTGCACGTAGGGTTCCGGCCGGATCAGAACGACGCTGTCCGAAGCGTAGAGGAGCGCGCTATCAGTGCTTCCGAGCAGCTCGCTTTCATGTTCGAAGAAACCCGTGAAAAGCTCACCCGCTTCCGCGATGAGGTCGTATCGATATCCAAAGAAACGACATCCGGAGCCAGGGAGCAGATCGAAGAGCTGACTAAGCATAGTAAAGGTGCGATGGATGCTTATTTTGCCAATGCCACTCAGCGAAGTAACGAAGCTTTCGACGCTATGCTCAAGGATGCTAAAACTGCCAGCGATGACCTTCTGGTGACCATTAACGGTCTAGCCGATAAAAGCGCGAGCACGCTCGAACGAATGGAAGCTCATGCGCTCGACTTTGGCAGTTTGGCCACCAGGCGTCTGGAGCAAACACTCTTCCCGGACGACCTATTCGCTAACAAACTAAAGCCGTCTATCGATACGCTTGCGCAAACGACCGAAGGCGTTAACGCAAACATTTCCACACTCGTCGACGATGTGAAGACCGCTGCTCGCTCCGTTGGAACCGCCATTAGAGGCTTGAATGCTAAAACTCAGACACTGGAAGAGACCTTCCAATCGGTCAGCGGCATCGTCGAAAGCCAGCAGCGTTTGATGGACGCAATGAGCAGCCAAGGCACCACTTTGCTTGATGGTGTAGATCGAGTGCAGAAGGAGTTTTTGGATACCCTGGATGACTATCAGAAAGACTTCCAGGAAGAAATTAAGGTGAACCGCCAAGCGATCGAACAGGTGGTTGAAAGGCTTCAAGCCCTTCACCAGATCATTGAAGCGGACGATTCCAGAGCGGTTCTCAGCGAGGAAATAGGAGAAGCCTTCCGTGCGGTGGGTGAGGTAAATCTACGTGCGAACGAAGCATTCTCCGAATCGATCAAATCCACGCTGACTCCACTGATTCAGGCGATCGTAGCGAATAACGAGACTCACAGCGTGCTGACGTCTCAGGTTGTGGCAGGAAACGCGGCGATCGAAGCTGCGCACGAGCATCTCGATAAGCTTGTTCGCAAAATAGAGCACATCAATCAGATTGAAGTACGCCAGCCGGCAGTCAACGAGTCTGTCATTCAGGCAGATGCTGAAAAACCCATTGCGCAGCATGTGGGACAGCAGACTCCTGAAGTGAGACCTGCTTGATGACTCAAAAAAATGACCAGGTATTCAACCTGTCGATTACGGAAATCTGGATGGTGCTCGCCTTCCTCCTTTTGCTTCTGACAGGCTGGCAGGTATGGAAGCTAACGAACGAAAAAAACTCACTTGAGCAGAGGGTTGCTGGTCTTAGTGAGTTGAGTGATCGCGAAAAAGCGGTGAGCGAAGCCACGGCAGCTCTCAAGGTGAAGCTTCAGCATATCGGGATCAAAAACCCAGATGAGATTGTCAGCAAGCTCGTGGATGCCTCCAAAGCCCGAGATGAATCGGAGCGTCTGAAAGTTTTGTTAACCCAGAAGGACGAGCAGCTCGCTACGTTGGCACCGATCGACAAGGCTCTGGAAGAAAGTGGTAGCAAGGACAAAGGCCAGGACGCAAAGCGGCTCGTGCTTGAAACGCTAATGTCCTATGAACAGCTCAAAAAATTGGTTGCTGACCCCTCACAAGAGATCAAGCCAACTGATGTGGTGAAGCGCGTTGAAGAATTGAGCGCCACAGAGGCGGCAGTTAAAAGCGGCTTGAACATCGATTCGACGCCTTCGGCTGATCAGGTTCAAAAGATCGTTAAGGACGCTGCGGCTTACGCAGAAGCAGACAAGGCAGGACTTAACCCTGTCGCACTGCAAAAGTCGAACAGTGATTTAAAGGGGCAAGTCCAGTTCCTGAACAACAAGCTCAACCGTGGCAAAGGTGGGGATTTCCCACCCTGCTGGGCTGACAGTGCTGGCAAGCCCGAAATGTTTCTTACCGTCTATACCAAGGACGATCAGTTGACGTTTGAGCCTGCATGGCCTGCCTCACGGCTTGCTGATGCCCAAGCCCTTCCTGGATTTGTCGAACTGATGACAAACACCACTCGTGGGTATGATGAATTTGTGAGAGTGACATCGGCAATCAAAGCGCTCGGCGAAAAAAATGAATGCCGGTACTTCGTACGTTTGACCAGTCAGATCCAAAGTGCGCCACTATCCGATCGACGCCGGATACAGATCGAAAGCAATTTCTACAAAATCGAAACCAGACGGTGGTAGGAAGGTTTGACCTGCGGGGCGTCTCGATGATTTGAGACTGGCTCTGCGCAAGTCTTACACGAGCGGCAGCTAGTGAATGTGGATTCAAGCGATCGATGCAACAGATTGGCTAAATCGTTCAGCGGGCGTTTCGCAGCTCAGTGTTTTCCGAAGGCGGCTATGGCTATTTAGTTGCCTTGCCACTTCATTAAACGTGGCTTGCGAGTGATCCGTAAAATCGGAGCACTTGGACGCACCAGTCTTCGCGTTCAAGGATTACTTGAAAGATGTTTTGTGATAGTTAAGGGTGAACCTCATCTCAAAGCTGCGCGTAGGCCTTATCAAAATTTTCAAAAGCTTGGTCGACCTTATATCGGAGCATCAAAGAGGCGGAAAGCTTCACGATCGCCTCGAAAATTAAATGCCCTGATGGAATCTTGCATTGACCAATGCATCGACTGTAAAACTCGTCGAACTCATACGCATAGACGGTGTAAAAAACACCCCGAGGCTCTCGGTCCAACCCGATAGTAATGCGCGTACCGAGTTATCTCTAACACTTGATTCAGGCAGTGAGAACTCCAATACATCGTCGAACGGAATGAACATAGCAGTAGCAGACATTACAAAAACACTTGCGATATCCAGTGATTCTTTTACAAACTCAAGGTCAGGGGTTTTGTATTCGTGCTCAAGAATATTCCGCACATCAACTATTTTGCGCAATAGGCTCGACGCCAGTAGACCAAGCGCGCGCAATCTCTCTAATTTCTTCGGAACATTCCACCTAAGCGATGGATAGCCAAAAGAAATCAAAAACTGATCAATCTGACAGACAATCGCGCGCTTTGAATTAGTCGTTGCGTTAATAAGCGCAGACAGCCCCCCCCGTTCAAAATCGTCTTCTGCCAAGCTCAAAACTCGACAGGTGAAGTTTTTAGCTCCGTCATTGTGAAGCTGCCGCCACCTAAATTTACTGCACATTTGCTCATATCGAATTCATTAGCTTGGCAAAACTCTTTGATATTCATCTTACGACCGGGCTATTGGGCAGTCCCAGCAGCTGCAGAAAACTCAGTCTATCAGCGACGCAACCGAGATGACCTACTCTCGAGAGGTTGATTAGTGTCCGATAGCCCACGACTGAATCTGTTTTTGACCCCAGCCTCTGTCGATGGAAACTGCATTGTCGTCGAGGTTGCAGGTACGGGGCTTACACGATACCCTCCCACCGTCGCTGCCAATTCAGCGACCGGGTGTGAGAGCCCGAAACAATCAAGGCGCAAAGCGCCCCAAAACCTGTCGTGGCGTTTTTTTTCGTCTGCGATATGGCTTTATGGCGGCTGTGCGTGGGAGACCTTCGGGTCTACCGGTTGCCTTGATTGCCGGTTTCTCACCCCGCGCACGGCTGTCACCCAAGCCCGTGAGAAGGCTCGTGGCAGCTCCTCAAATCAAGGATGTTGACCATGACCAAGACAAATCCGTTTGAAATTTGGCTATTCCCTCAAAGCAATTCCCAATCGCGTAACCCCCTCCCCCATTGCCTCTCCATCCTCGGAGGTGGCCAATGACTGAACAACCTGAACTCAAAACTATCGGCCTGACACCGGCCATCTACTGTGCGGATCAAGCGCTGTTTCATGTCACTCGCGGGGTTCCTCTTGGCGATGCGTTGTCCATGGCCTCCGATTTTCTGTTCCTGGCCAAGGCGCTCACTGAAGATGCCGCTTATGCCAGAGACACTGACCGTCACGCCTGGGCTGCGCATTATCTGACTTCGATGAGTAAGGCGTTGGTGGATGATGCGGTGAAGGTGCTTACTCGGGATCGGGATAATGTGCTGGCGTCTAAGCGGACGGGGGCTAAGGCTGAGGGGTAGTGAGCGAAAGCGCCAGGATAGTTTTTGGTTTCACAAGTCAGGCGTGACGCTGTGAGAGCGGGCTTGGTTGCGGTGGCCGGGGTATTCAGCGGGACACGTGGATGCCTTGCGTTTTTCGCGAGCAAGCCCGCTTCCACAGGGGGTTGCAGTGGGCTGGCGGGCATTGTTTGGCCCCAGTGTGTGAGTGGGTTTGTGGTGCAATCTTCAGCATTGAGGGTGGTTGGGCTGGCGCTATCGCGAGCAAGCTCGCTCCCACAGGGGGGTTGTGTGGCGGGTGGTATTTCGGCTTGGCCTTGAGGTTTTTCGGGGCTTTTTGTGTTCGGTTCGGGGGATGGCTTTCGGTTTGTAGCGGAATGGATCGGCGGATCTGTTCCGTAAAATTGCCCACGGTTCTGATGCTTCTTCTCACCTGTAATGCTTGCTATACATCAGCCTTCGACAAGCCCTTCGGGCATTAGGCCAGTGTGTGAACGCCCCTTGCGGCACTCATCTAGACTTAATGGATAGTCGTAGGCAGAACCGAGCACGTCGCTTTGGTGCAGGTCGATCAACAGCAGCGTGGCAAGCTGCCCTTTATGCCCAGTAGAGATGCGGCGAAGACCGCGTCGGGCACAACAAGATGCCCGCTCAGGGTGCCCTGGCCAACGGCCTGAAAATGCCACGATACCGTGACGTGGTGTGAGTGCCGCAGCCGACACTTTCGGACGACCGACGACCATCTGGTTTGTCCGTGACCGTGAGGATTGCTGAATGCCTGATGAGATGTTGCACCTGCCTGTGGTCAACAGTCTGCTGGAGCGCCACAAGGGCTCTGCGGGTGCGCTGTTGCCCATTCTTCATGATATTCAGGAACGCATCGGTTACGTCCCCGATGTCGCCGTCCCCGAGATTGCTCATGCCCTCAATCTGAGCCAGGCCGAGGTTCGTGGGGTGATCAGTTTTTACCATGACTTCCGTACCGCGCCGCCGGCCAAACATATCCTGCGGCTGTGCCGGGCTGAGTCGTGCAAGAGCCGCGGTGCCGAGCAGTTGGCCGAGCAGTTGCGTGAGCGGCTGCAACTGGACGATCACGGTAGCAGCGCCGATGGCAGCATCAGTTTGCGTCCGGTGTATTGCCTCGGTGCCTGTGCCTGTTCGCCTGCTTTAGAGCTGGATGGTCGGGTGCATGCGCGGCTGAGCGCTGAGCGTCTGGATGCCTTGCTCGACGCTTGCCGGGAGGACGCGTGATGCCGACTCTCTATCTGCCCTGTGATTCGCTAGCCCGTGCCGTGGGTGCCGATGAGGTATCCGTGGCCCTGATCACTCAGGCCAAGGAACGCAATCTGCCGCTGGAGCTACAGCGCACCAGTTCGCGCGGCCTGTACTGGCTGGAGCCGCTGCTGGAAGTGGACAGCCCCCAAGGCCGGATCGGTTTCGGCCCATTGACCGCTGCCGATGTGCCGTCGGTGCTCGATGCCCTGCAAGGTGAGCCGTCCGCTCATCCACTGGCCTTGGGACTGGTGGAAGAATTGCCTTATCTGAAGACTCAACAACGCCTGTTGTTCGCCCGTGCTGGTATTACCCGGCCGCTGTCCCTCGAGGATTACCGGGCTCATGGCGGTTTCGAGGGCTTGACCCAGGCCATCGCCCTTGGCGGCGAGCAGACCGCGACGGCGGTGTTCGATTCAGGCCTGCGTGGCCGTGGCGGCGCGGCTTTCCCCGCCGGGATCAAATGGCGCACGGTACGTGCGACCGAAGCTTCGCAAAAGTACATCGTATGCAACGCCGACGAAGGCGACTCCGGCACTTTCGCCGACCGCATGTTGATGGAAGGCGACCCCTTCCTGCTGATCGAAGGCATGGCCATTGCCGGTCTCTGCGTCGGGGCCACCTACGGCTACATTTATGTGCGCTCGGAATACCCGGATGCCGTGGCCACGCTGCGTGCGGCGTTGAACATCGCCCGAGACGCCGGTTACCTCGGCGCCAATGTCGGCGGCAGCGGCCAGGCCTTCGATATGGAAGTGCGAGTCGGTGCCGGTGCTTACATCTGTGGTGAAGAAACCGCGTTGCTGGACTCCCTCGAAGGCAAGCGCGGGATCGTTCGTGCCAAGCCGCCAATTCCTGCCTTGAAGGGTCTGTTCGGCCTGCCGACGCTGGTGCACAACGTGCTGACTTTGGCCTCGGTGCCGCTGATTCTGGCCAAGGGTGCGCAGTTCTATCGCGATTACGGCATGGGCCGTTCCCTGGGCACCATGCCCTTCCAGCTCGCGGGCAATATTCGTCACGGCGGTCTGGTGGAACGGGCCTTTGGCCTGACCCTGCGCGAACTGGTGGAAGACTACGGCGGCGGGACCGCCAGTGGCCGGCCGCTGAAGGCCGCACAGGTTGGCGGCCCGCTTGGCGCCTGGGTGCCACCTTCGCAATTCGATACACCGCTGGATTACGAAGCCTTTACGGCCATCGGCGCCATGCTTGGTCACGGTGGTGTGGTGGTGGCTGACGACAGCCTGGACATGGCCCACATGGCGCGCTTCGCGATGCAGTTTTGCGCCGAGGAATCCTGTGGCAAATGCACCCCGTGCCGCATCGGCTCGACCCGTGGCGTTGAGGTGATCGACCGCCTGCTCGCCGCGCCTGACGCGAGTGGTCGCGATGAGCAGGTAATCATCCTCAAGGACCTGTGCGACACCCTGCAATACGGTTCGCTGTGCGCATTGGGCGGCATGGTTTCCTTCCCGGTCGCCAGCGCCCTCAAGCACTTCCCCGCCGACTTCGGCTTGCAGCCCTCGGAGGCCGAGCAATGATCACTCTCTTCGACCCGAAAACCGATATCGATCTGGGTACGCCAGCCCGCGACAGCCAGGTGCAGGTCACCCTGAACATCGATGGCCGCAGCATCAGCGTGCCCGAAGGCACCTCGGTGATGCGCGCCGCCGCGCTGCTGGGCACCACCATTCCGAAACTCTGTGCCACTGACAGCCTGGAAGCCTTTGGCTCCTGCCGCATGTGCCTGGTGGAGATCGACGGCATGCGCGGCTACCCCGCGTCCTGCACCACGCCGGTCACTGAAGGCATGACCGTGCATACCCAGACGCCAAAGCTCGCGACCCTGCGGCGCAATGTCATGGAGTTGTACATCTCCGATCACCCGCTGGACTGCCTGACCTGCTCGGCCAACGGCAACTGCGAGCTGCAAACCGTCGCCGGACAGGTCGGCCTGCGGGAAGTGCGTTATGGCTATGAAGGCGAAAACCATCTGGAGGACGTGAAAGACACCTCCAACCCCTACTTCGACTACGACCCGAGCAAGTGCATCGTCTGCAACCGTTGCGTGCGCGCCTGCGAAGAAACCCAGGGCACCTTCGCCCTGACCATTACCGGGCGTGGTTTTGAGTCCCGCGTGGCTGCGGCCGGTGGCGAGAACTTCCTCGATTCGGAATGCGTGTCCTGCGGCGCCTGCGTGCAGGCCTGCCCTACCGCGACGCTGATGGAAAAAAGCGTGGTCGAGCTGGGCCAACCGGAACGTAGCGTGATCACCACCTGTGCCTATTGCGGCGTGGGTTGCTCGTTCCGCGCCGAGATGAAAGGCGACCAGTTGGTGCGTATGGTTCCGGACAAGAACGGACAGGCCAACCATGGCCACTCTTGCGTCAAAGGGCGCTTTGCCTGGGGCTACGCCACCCACCCGGATCGCATCACCAAGCCGATGATCCGCAAGCACATCAGCGACCCTTGGCAGGAAGTCAGCTGGGATGAAGCGGTGACTTACGCCGCCAGCGAATTCCGACGTCTGCAGCAAAAATATGGCCGCGACTCCATCGGTGGCATCACCTCCAGCCGTTGCACCAACGAAGAAACCTATCTGGTGCAGAAACTGGTGCGCGCCGCCTTCGGCAACAACAACGTCGACACCTGCGCACGGGTCTGCCACTCGCCGACCGGCTATGGCCTGAAACAAACCCTGGGCGAGTCCGCCGGTACCCAGAGTTTCGACTCGGTGATGCAGGCCGATGTGATCCTGGTGATGGGCGCCAACCCCAGCGACGCCCACCCGGTGTTCGCCTCGCAACTCAAACGCCGCCTGCGTGAAGGCGCACGGCTGATCGTCATCGATCCACGGCGCATCGATCTGGTGGATACGGTGCATGCCCGCGCCGAATATCACTTGGCTCTGCGCCCTGGCACCAACGTCGCCATGCTCAATGCCTTGGCCCACGTGATCATCACTGAAGGCCTGCAAAACCAGGCCTTTATCGACGCCCGTTGCGAGGGTAGCGATTTCGCGACCTGGAGTGAGTTTGTCAGCCGCGCGGAAAACTCGCCGGAAGCCCTCGGCCCGATCTGCGGTGTACCCGCTGCCGACATCCGTGCCGCTGCGCGCCTGTATGCCACCGGTGGCAATGCGGCGATCTACTACGGCCTGGGCGTTACCGAGCACAGCCAGGGCAGTACATCCGTGATGGGCATTGCCAACCTGGCCATGGCCACGGGCAACATCGGCCGCGAAGGCGTGGGCGTGAACCCGCTGCGGGGGCAGAACAACGTTCAGGGCTCCTGCGACATGGGCTCCTTCCCCCATGAACTACCTGGCTACCGGCACATCTCCAACGAGGTGGTGCGGGCGCAGTTCGAACAGGCCTGGAACGTCACCCTGCAACCCGACCCGGGCCTGCGCATCCCCAACATGTTCGAGTCGGCACTGGCCGGCAGTTTCAAGGGTCTGTATTGCCAGGGCGAAGACATCGCCCAGAGCGATCCGAATACCCAGCACGTCACCGCCGCTTTGTCGGCCATGGAGTGCGTGGTGGTGCAGGATATTTTCCTCAACGAAACCGCCAAGTTCGCCCATGTGTTCCTGCCGGGCAGTTCGTTCCTGGAAAAAGACGGCACCTTCACCAACGCCGAGCGGCGTATCTCGCGGGTACGCAAAGTCATGGACCCGCTGGGCGGCAAGGCCGACTGGGAAGGCACGGTGGCCCTGGCCAATGCCTTGGGCTACCCGATGAACTACACGCACCCGTCGCAAATCATGGATGAGATCGCCAGCCTGACGCCGACCTTCACCAACGTCAGCTACGCCGCACTGGATAGCCACGGCAGCCTGCAATGGCCGTGCAACGCCGAGGCACCGGACGGTACGCCGACCATGCACATCGAGGAGTTCGTGCGCGGCAAGGGGCGCTTCATGCTCACCGGCTACGTGCCCACCGAGGAAAAGGTCAACAGCCGCTATCCGCTGCTGCTGACCACCGGGCGCATCCTCAGCCAGTACAACGTCGGTGCTCAAACCCGGCGTACCGACAACGTCGCCTGGCATGACGAAGACCGCCTGGAAATCCACCCGACCGACGCCGAGAGCCGTGGCATCAACGAAGGTGACTGGGTCGGTATCGGCAGCCGCGCCGGGCAAACCGTGCTGCGTGCGCGGATCACCGAACGGGTCGCCCCGGGCGTGGTGTACACCACCTTCCACTTCCCGGAATCGGGCGCCAACGTCATCACCACCGACAACTCGGACTGGGCCACCAACTGTCCGGAGTACAAGGTCACCGCCGTGGAAGTCAGCCGCGTTTATCATCCTTCGGAGTGGCAAAAACGCTTCCAGGAATTCAGCGATGAACAGCATCGTCTGCTCAAGGACCGGGGCCGTGGCGCCAAAGCGGAGGTACGCCGATGAGCACGAACAACCTGATCAAGATGGCCAACCAGATCGCCCAGTACTTTGCCAGCCAGCCCGACCAGCAACAGGCGGTGCTCAGTGTGCGCAATCATATGCAGATGTACTGGGCGCCCAGCATGCGCAAGGAATTGCTGGCGTGGCAGACGGAGCATCAAGGGGCGGACTTGCACCCGCTGGTGCAGGCGGCGGTGACTGGGGCGGGTTGGGAGGCTTAGCCTGCTGGCTGCAAAAAACTGTGGGAGCGAGCTTGCTCGCGATGAGGGCTTAACATTCAGCATTTTTGCTGGCTGATACGCCGCTATCGCGAGCAAGCTCGCTCCCACAAGGGTTTTGTGTTGGGGTTTGGCTTTGGGTTGACCAGGCTACACCCTATACCTCCTTCCTCGCCGCCGTCACCGTCACTTCAATGGCCCGGACACTGATCGCCGCGAATGTCGCGGTCATCAGCACGCCGTTGAAACCCAGCAGGATCGCCAGCACCCGCGACACACCCAGTTTGGGCACCAGCTCTCCATAGCCGATGGTCAGGCCGGTCACGAAGGCGAAGTAGATACCGTCTAATGGGCCCCAGCCTTCCAGGTGGGCGATGATGAGGCCGAACGCAATGATCACCAAAAGCAGTATCGAGAAGATCGGCCAGACCACTTTTAAATAGAACCAGACGGCTTTGTAGAACTCGTGGCGGACGTTTGATGCACGGGCGAGGTTCATGGCATGGGCTTCCTGGGGGTTGACTGGCCGACATTTGAATGCCCGGCGCTAATACCCCGTTCAGCTTGGCACAGGCGCTGAAAACTGCGACTAACGGGGCGTTATCTCTGACGAGGACTATGACAAAGATGACGCCCCGCAAACTATCCAGAAACCGCCCACTGTTGAATTCGTTGTAGGAGCGAGCTTGCTCGCGATGGTCGTCAACGATAACGCGTGTTTACAGGATAAACGCGACGCCCTTGAGTCCATCGCGAGCAAGCTCGCTCCTACAGTGTTCGGGTCAGTTCGGGTCAGTTCGCTTCAGTTTCCCGAATCAGCTTCTTGTTGATCTTGCCGACGCTGGTCTTGGGGATTTCGGCGACGAACTTGAACTGCTTGGGAATCGCCCATTTGTTGATGCGGCCGCCATCGACGAAGGCTTGCAGGTGCGTCTCCAGAATCTTGCGGTCGAGGTATTGCCCGGGCTCGCAAACGACCATGGCCATCGGGCGTTCACCCCATTGTTCGTCGGCAATGCCCACCACGGCGACAGACATCACGCCTGGGTGTTCGCTGATCAGGCTTTCGAGTTCCAGGGAGCTGATCCACTCACCGCCCGTCTTGATCACGTCCTTGATGCGGTCCTTGATTTCCACGCCGCCGAGCTTGTCGATCGAGGCCATGTCGCCGGTGTGCAGCCAGCCGTTGTGCCACAGCTCCGCGCCTTTGTCCGGGGCTTTCAGATAGCCCTGGGTCAGCCACGGCGCGCGTACCACGATCTCGCCCAGGGACTCGCCGTCATGGGGCACATCTTTGCCGTCGGCGTCGATGATCTTCAGGTCGACCAATGGCACCGGGGTGCCGGTCTTGATGCGGATCGGCAGTTGCGCTTCGGCGGACAGCTGCAGGTCTTCATCGCGCAGGTACGTCAGGCACAGCAACGGGCAGGTCTCGGACATGCCGTAGCCTGCGTGCACCACCATGCCTTTGGCATTGGCTTCGCTGGCCACGCCGAGGGTCAGCGCGCTGCCGCCCAGGAGCATTTTCCAGCCATCGAAACGGGTCGCCTTGCCTTCCTCACAGTTGAGGATCATCTGCAGGATGGTCGGCACGCAGTGGGAGAAGGTCACCTTCTCTTCACGGTACAGCTTGACCAGGCTGTTGGGTTCGTAGCGGCCCGGGTAGACCTGCTTGATGCCCATCAGGGTCGCGACATACGGCACGCCCCACGCATGCACATGGAACATCGGCGTGATCGGCATGTACACGTCGTCGGAGCGCAGCAGCGGCTGGCCCTGATAGACGCCCAGGGTGCCGACGGCATTCAGGGTGTGCAGCACCAACTGGCGGTGGCTGAAGTACACGCCTTTCGGGTCGCCGGTGGTGCCGGTGGTGTAGAACAGCGTGGCGACCGAGTTCTCGTCGAAATCGGGGAAATCGTACTGGTCCGAGGCCAGGGACAGCAGGTGCTCGTACTCGCCCAACACCGGCAGCGAGGTCGTGGTCGCCTCGTCATCGGTGAGCTGCAGGTAGCCTTTAACGGTTTCCAGCCGACCGTGGATCTGCTCGACCAAGGGCAGGAAATCATCATGCACCAGCACCAGGTCATCCTCGGCGTGGTTCATGGTGAACAGCACCTGCTCCGGCGACAGACGAATGTTCACCGAGTGCAGCACCGCGCCGATCATCGGCACGGCGAAGAAGCATTCCAGGTAGCGGTGGCTGTCCCAATCGAGCAGGGCCACGGTGTCACCGGCCTTGACCCCGGCTGCGGTCAGCGCATTGGCCAGGCGGCGAATACGCTTGTTGAGGGTCTGGTAGCTGTAGCGCAGCTTGTCGGCGTAGACGATTTCCCGGCCCGGCTCGTAGCGCACGCCGGACAGCAGCAATTGCTTGATCAGCAAGGGGTAGGCATAGGCGCCGTCGGCGGGCGGAATTATTTTTGTCGCCATCATGTTTAAGGTTCCTTGTCCTTTCGATCAGAACTGATCGGCTTGCAGCTCGTAGAGGCAGTCGCTGCCGGCCTTGGCCGATGCGCTCAACGAGTGGATACGCGGCAGCAACCGGGCGAAGTAGAAACGCGCGGTGGCCAGTTTGCTGGTGTAGAAATCGTCCTCGCCATCGCCGCTCATGACGGCCTTGGCCATGCGCGCCCACATGTAGGCGTAAGCGGTGTAGCCGAACACATGCAGGTACTCGACCGAGGCCGCGCCGATTTCGTTCGGGTTGTTTTGTGCCCGGTCCAGCAGCCACGCGGTCAGGTCGTCGAGAGTGTCGACGGCGGCGTTCAGCGGTTGGATGAACTCGGCAAGGTCAGCGCCAACGTTGGCGGTGAAGTTGCGGATTTCCGAAGCGAACAAGCGGTAGAGCGCCCCGCCGCTGCCGACGATCTTGCGCCCGGCCAGGTCCAGGGACTGGATGCCGTTGGTGCCTTCGTAGATCTGGGTGATGCGCACATCACGCACCAGTTGCTCCTGACCCCACTCGCGGATGTAGCCGTGGCCGCCGAAGATCTGCTGGCCATGGAGGGTGGTTTCCAGGCCCATGTCGGTGAGGAAGGCCTTGGCCACCGGCGTCAGCAGCGATACCAGATCCTGCGCGCGCTGGCGTGTCGGTGCGTCTTCGCTGTACTTGGCGATGTCCAGTTGCAGGGCCACGTAGCTGGAGAACGCACGGCCGCCTTCGTTCAAGGCTTTCATGGTCAACAGCATGCGGCGCACGTCCGGGTGCACGATGATCGGGTCGGCGGCCTTGTCCTTGAATTGCGCACCGGTTGGCGCACGGCTTTGCAGACGGTCACGGGCGTATTCGACGGCGTTCTGGTACGAGCGCTCGCCTTGGGCCAAGCCCTGGATGCCCACGCCCAGACGCTCGTAGTTCATCATGGTGAACATCGCCGCCAGGCCTTTGTTCGGTGCGTCGACGATCCAGCCGGTGGCGCCGTCGAAGTTCATCACGCAGGTGGCGGACGCCTTGATGCCCATCTTGTGTTCGATGGAGCCGCAGGACAGCGCGTTGTTTTCACCCAGCGAACCGTCGGCGTTGACCAGCACTTTCGGCACCAGGAACAGCGAGATGCCTTTCGGGCCTGCCGGTGCATCGGGCAGCCGCGCCAGTACCAGATGGATGATGTTTTCCGTCAGGTCGTGCTCGCCACCGGTGATGAAAATCTTGCTGCCGCTGACCTTGTAGCTGCCATCGGCCTGGGGTTCTGCCTTGGTGCGGATCAGGCCCAGGTCGGTGCCGGAATGGGCTTCGGTCAGGCACATCGAACCGGTCCAGGTGCCGGCGTACATGTTCGGCAAGTAAGCCGCTTTCAGTTCTTCACTGGCGTGAGCCTTGATCGACAGGCAGGCGCCGGCGGTCAGCATCGGGTACAGGCCGAACGACAGGCTGGCCGAGTTGACCATCTCTTCGACCTGGGCCGAAATCGCCTTGGGCATACCCATGCCGCCGTACTGCGGATCACCGCCGACACCCACCCAACCGCCTTCGGCGAAGGCTTGATAGGCCTGGGCAAAACCGTCCGGGGCGGTGACCGCGCCGCCGTTCCAGGTGCAGCCCTGTTCGTCGCTGGCGCGGTTCAGTGGCGCGATCACTTCGCCGCTGATCTTGCCGGCCTCTTCGAGGATGGCGGCGGCGGTCTCTTCATCGATCACGTCGGCCAGGCCGGGCAATTGTGCCCAGAGCCGGGACACCTGAAAAACCTCGTTGAGTACGAAGCGCATGTCGCGCAGGGGAGCTTTGTAATCAGACATCTTGGCTTACTCGGAAGTGGTCACGGCATGGGGCATGCCGGGACGTTCAGTGGATTCGGTGTTTTCGGTTGCCGCGACAGAACCGGGCTTGGGTGCCCGTTCGCGCAGCAGGAAGTACGACAGAGCGGGAATCAGGATCAGCGCGCCGAGCATGTTCCACAGGAACATGAAGGTCAGCAGGATGCCCATGTCGGCCTGGAACTTGATCGGCGACCAGACCCAGCACACCACACCGGCGGCGAGGGTGATGCCCACCAGCCCGACCACCCGGCCGGTGAAGGACACGGCGTTGCGATAGGCCTGGGACAGCGGCAAGCCTTGGCGCTGGAAGTGCAATTGCACGCTGAGCAGGTACAAGGCGTAGTCGACGCCGATGCCCACCCCGAGGGCGATCACCGGCAAGGTCGCGACTTTCACGCCGATACCCATGGCCACCATCAAGGCTTCGCAGAGGATCGAGGTCAGCACCAGCGGCAACAGGGCCACCAGTGTGGCGCGCCAACTGCGGAAGGTGATCAGGCAGAACAGCGTCACCGCCGCATACACGTACAGCAGCATGGTGCGGTTGGCTTCGCGCACCACGATGTTGGTCGCGGCCTCGATCCCCGCGGTACCGGCGGCGAGCAGGAACTGGCGATCCTCGGTGCTGTTTTCCTTGGCGAACTTGTCGGCAATCGCCACCACGGCATCGAGGGTTTCAGCCTTGTGATCCTTGAGGAAGGTGATCACCGGCATCAGCGAGCAGTCGGTGTTGAACAGCTCCGGCGAGTTGACCGAGGCTTGCTGCGCGGCGTAGTTGAGCACGTCCTGGTTGCGCTGGATGCTGTTGAGCTTGGGGTTGCCTTCATAAGTACCGGCAGTGATCTGCCGTACCGCGTTGACCAAGGACGCGGTCGCCTGCACGCCCGGATACTGTTGCAGCTCCCAGGCCAGGCGGTCGGCCAGCACCAGGGTCTTGTAGTTCAGGCAGCCTTCCGGCGCGGTCTTGATCATCACCGCGAACAGGTCGCTGGACAGCGCGTAGTGGCTGGTGATGTAGGCGTTGTCGCGGTTGTAGCGCGAGTCGGCGCGCAGCTCCGGCGCCCCGCTTTCCAGGTCGCCGATCTTCAGGTTCAGGCTGACCATGAAACCGCCGATGCCCATCAACACTGCGACCAATACGGCACCGGTGGCCCACTTGCGCGTGGTGAAGCGGTCGAGCAGGTCCCACAGTTTGCCGAAGCCTTTGTGGTGTTCGGCGCGATTGTCGATTTTCAGCGCACGCTCGGCGGCTTTCGCGCCCACACCGACATAGGACAGCGCCACCGGCATCAGCAGCAACGAGGTGAAGATCAGCACCGCGACGCCGATGCTGGCGGTGATCGCCAGGTCCTGGATCACCGGAATATCGATCAGCATCAACACGGCGAAGCCCACGGCGTCGGCCAGCAATGCGGTGACGCCGGCGATGAACAGACGGCGGAAGGTGTAGCGCGCAGCGATCAGTTTGTGGGTGCCGCGGGCGATGTCCTGCATGATGCCGTTCATCTTCTGCGCCGCGTGGGACACACCGATGGCGAAGATCAGGAACGGCACCAGCACCGAGTACGGATCGATGGCGTAGCCGAGCCAGGCGACGATGCCCAGTTGCCAGACCACCGCGACCAGCGAGCAGCCGACCACCAGCAGGGTGCTGCGCACGCAACGGGTGTAGGCGTAGATGATGATCAGCGACGTGACGACGGCCAGGCCGAAGAACATCATCACTTGAATGAGGCCGTCGATCAGGTCGCCCATGAGTTTGGCGAAGCCGATCACCCGCACCTTGTAATGACCGGTGCCTTCGACCCCGGATTTACGCGCAGCGCTGTCACCAGCGTATTCGATCTTGTCGCGCAACTGCTCTTCGAGCATCTGCGAGAAGGCGTGGTAGTTGATGCGTTGACCGCCGGCGGCGGCTTTGTCCATCAGCGGCACGATCAGCATGGTCGACTTGAAATCACTGGCTACCAGGCTGCCCACCACACCGGCGCGGGAGATGTTCTGGCGCAACTGTTCGATCTGTTCAGGCTGCCCCGAATAGGTGTCGGGCATCACCGGGCCACCCTGGAAACCGTCCTCGGTGACTTCGGTCCAGCGCACGGCCGGGCTCCACAGCGACTTCATCCACGCGCGGTCGACGCCTTCGGTGAGGAACAGTTGATCGTTGACCTGCTTGAGCACGTCCAGGTATTCGGGATCGAAAATATCGCCCTGGGTGTTCTCGACCACCACGCGCACCGAGTTGCCCAGACCGCGCAGCGACTGGCGGTTTTCCAGGAAGTTCTGGATGTAGGGCTGGCTCTGGGGAATCATTTTTTCGAAGCTTGGGCGCAACTCCAGGCGAGTCACGGCCATGAAGCCCAGCACCACGGTGGCGAGCGCCATCAGCAGCATGAACAGCGGGCGGTAGTTGAACACCAGCCGTTCGAGGAGGTTGCCGGAGCGGTGGTCGAAATCCCGCAGTTCGCGGATCACCGGCATGGCGTCTTGTTTGATATTGCCCATGTCTGGGTTCTCGCTCTTAGGGTTCGAGGGCTGGATCGGCGGACAGCGTCCGGGCACCACGGCTGCCTGCCAGCACCAAGGCGCCATCGGCGGACTGGGTGGCGCCGGCGACCGGGGTCGGTGCCGGTTGCTGCTTCAGATGCAACTGCGCGCCCGTTCCTTGGCTGACCAGCATCTGCCCGCCCTGGGTGAACAAGCGATAATTGCCACGGGCATCGATCAGGCCTGCGGTGATGCTGACGTGCAGGCCGGTGTCCAGTGCGGTCCAGCTCTGGCCGCCGTCGGTGCTGCGCAGCACGTTGCCGCGCAGGCCATAGATCAGCACTTCGCCAGGCTTGCCGAGCACGCCGAAAAAGCTGCCTTGATAAGGCGTCGGTACCGCATTGAAGCGTTGGGCGCTGTCGTCCCATTTGAGCAGCAGGCCTTGCTCGCCCGCGATGTACACACTGTCGCGGGTAGAGGCGATGGCGTTGAGATGGAAACCCTGGGGGTTGTCGGTGCGGTCCTGGAATGGCGTCCAGGTCAGGCCACCGTCGTCGGTGCGCAGGATCAGGTTGAATACCCCGACCACATAGCCGGTTTTGTCGTTGGCGAACCAGACGCCGAGCAGCGGTTTGTCCGCGCCCTGATCGGCTAGTCGTTGGCCTTCCATGGCCAACTGGGGCCATTGCTCATTGCCCGGTTCGGCGCTGGCCAGCGCCGTGTAATGCTTGACCAGCAAGGCGCCGATCTGACGGCCGTCGAGCTGCTTTTGCCAAGTCGCGCCGGCGTCGCTGCTGTGCAGCACCACGCCGTCATTACCCACCGCCCAGCCTTGGGTGGTGGTCGGAAAATTCACCGCAGTGAGGTCGGCACTGGCCGGTACGGCGGCCTGTTGCCAGTGGTTTCCCGAATCATCGGAAAACAGAATATGGCCACGCTGGCCGACGGCAATCACACGCCCGCCGGCGCGGGTCATGCCGGACAACGGGCTGTTGATCGCCAAGGCACTGACTCTGGCGGGCAGGTCCAGTACATCGACGTAATCGGCCGCCTGGGCGATGCCCTGCGACAGGCCGAGCACAACGCCAAACGCCAGCTGCAAAATATTATTTTTATACGAACACATGCTGCGTCCTCTTCGGAAAACCGCGCCGGGGCACACATCGGTGTGCCTGACGTTCAAACCTTGCGCCGTGCAGGTCATGTGGGAGCGTCTGCTTGCGGTTGGCTTAGCGAATACCGGCGCCGGCCAGGGATTCCGAAGACCACTGGGCCTTGGAGAGCGGCTCGATGTACTTGATGCCGCCGTAAGGGCCGACTACGCCGTTGATGTTGTAGGAGCCACCGACCAGGTCGTAGATCATGAACGGCGTGGAGTCCGGAACCTGCTTGTCATAGCTCTGGCTCAGGAAGGCGAAGGAACCGCGATAGAGCTGACCACGGGCGTCATATTGATCCGAGGCCAAAGCGGTCCAGCTGTCTTCGTCGAGGTAGAAGCGGCGCTTCTGGTAGATGTGACGAGCACCGGCCTTGAGGTTGCCTTCGACGACCCATACACGGTGTTTTTCCCAGCGTACGAAGTCAGGTGACAGGTGATTGGCGGTGGTCAGCGACTTCGGATCCTGCACGTAGGTCAGCTTGTAGGTGTTGTAGGGCACGATCATTTCCTGCTTGCCCACCAGCTTCCAGTCGTAGCGATCCAGCGCACCGTTGAAGACGAACACGTCATCGTAGGTGCCCGCACCGGCGGTACCCGGGTTTGGCGTGTCGTAAGCCAGGCTCGGAGCCAGTTTCACTCGGCGCTGCCCCGGCAAGTACTGCCAGGCGCGACGCGGTTGCTGCAACGGGTTGGCGGCGTCCTTGAGCATGATCGCCTCACCGGCGCGGCGCGCAGGGCCGGTGTATGCCAGCTTCATCTGGTAGTACACGTCGGCGCTGCTGATCGGCTGCGAGAGGTTTTCATAGATCGGGTAGGAGATGTTCGCTTGCCCGGTGGTCGCCAGGCTTGGAACGCCCGCGGAGTCAACGTTCCAGGAGTCGTACTTGGAGCTGATGCTGACGCCTTGGTAGCGCAACAGGAAGTTCCACATCGCTTCGTTGCCCGACTGCGGAATCGGGAATGGAATGCCCGGCAGCACGTTGTCGATGGCCAGGCCACCTTCCAGGGACTTAGCGCCGCTGGCGTTCTTCACGCCGTTATCCAGAATCGCTTGAGGCAGCGAAACGGTGCGGTGCGTCGGGAATACGTCGACACGGAACGTCGGGAAACGCTTGGCCAGTTCTACCGTGGTCGCCGTGAGCATGCCCTTGTACTGGTCGACGTTTTTGCCGTCGATCACCAGTACCGGCTTTTCACTGGCAAACGGGTCCGGGCGCATGCTGTCGCCGGCCTTGAAGCTGGCCGGCGGGGTGGTCAGGCCACCGTTGTAGGCAGGAATGGAACCATCAGCGTTCCCGGCTTTTTCAGCCCCTACCTGTGTCAGGCTGGTGCCCAGCTTGGCAGCTTCCTGGGTTGAAACAGCAGCCTGTGCCTGAGCGGCGAAGACCATGGCCAGCGAAGCGGCCAACACGGTTTTTACAAATTTCATCTTGTTATTCTCCTGCTTGCATTGAGCAAATCAGTGGTGAATCAGAATGTTGTTTTCATCGTCAGGTACACGGCGCCACGGTCCTCAGTCGTGGCACCACCTCCGGAGAAGGACGAGTAGCCACCGGCGTAGCAGGCGTAGTTTTCGTTGCCGCTGAAGGCGTTCGGGGTGGAGCCGTCACCGCCCTTTGAGCCGGTGCTCACACCGCTGACGTTGCACTTGTCGGTTTGGCCAAAAGAGTCCACGTACTTCAGGTCGACAAAGTATTTGTTGTAGACAATGGCGCCCACGCCCACGGCATAGTTGCCGGTGTCCTTGGCACCGCCACCGGAGACCGGCGACACACCGTCGAGACCGACGTTGACGGACATCGGCGCGTTGAGATCGACACCGGGGAATACCTGGTACCAGGTCGGTGTGAAGTTGACCGCCAGACCCCAGTTGTCACGGGTTGGCGCGTCGATGCCGCGATAGCTGTCCTTACCCTTGTAGAGCGCTTCGTTCTTGCTATCGAGCTTGAGCAGGTTGCTGTAGTACAACTCGGCAAGCACAGTCGCCTGATCGAACACCGGCGTTTTCGGCAGGGTCATCAGACCGTTGAGCGTCCAGTGCAGGGTGTCACCGGTGGCGCTCATGCTGTCGCCACGGCTCGGGGTGTCATAGACCACACCGGTGGCGTCCGTACGTGCAGGCAGCAGGCCAAGCCCTTGCCCCAGGCCCAGCGGGCTGCGGGTACTGACGATCGCCGGGATACTGGCCAGCGGCATGTTGTGACGAACGTTCAGGTCCGAACCCACGCTCACGCCACCCACGTCCTTGGACAAGCTCAGGCCAAGGATCTTGATGTTGTCGGCATAGGCCAGTTGATAGGTGGCGGTGTCCAGCGAATTGAGGGTGTTGATCACCGCTGGCACTTGCCCCGCCGGGCGGGTGCCGTTCGGGTTGGCCGAGGTAATGCCCCTGGCGTCCAGATAGGCTTGGGGCAGGATTTCCGAGGTTTCGCGGTAGTAAACGCCGAGGGTGCCATCCAGCCAAGCCGGCGACCATTTGGCCATGACGCCCCAGTCACCGCTGTCATGCGGAGTCAGGTCCTTGCCACGACGCACATTGGTCAAGGCGTTGCACGGCGCCAGGCCACAACCTAGCGGGCTGCCCGGTACCACGGCATTGGTGTTGCCCAACAGGAACGATTGCGCGCCGAAGCCGACCAGGTCGGAACCACCGTAATAGGTGCCCGCTTCCGGCAGACGCGCGGCATCCCAATTCAGGAAATACTGGGCACCCACGGTCAGCTCGGGATTGACGGTGAACGACATCGACAACTGGTTACGCGGAACGAACAGTTCCTTGGCCTCGGTACCCGGCGACGCGGCAAGCTTGGCCAGGTCGAGGCCGGACTGGCCATAGCTGACCGAGTGCACCGGGTTGAGAATGGTCTCGCCCCAGAACACGTTGTGCTGACCGGCCTTGGCGCTGAACATCGACTCCTCGCCCACTTCGGTGCTGTAGAACACGAAGGCATCGAGGATTTCGCCCGAAAGACCGCTGTAGTAGCGCTGGGCATAATTGCTCAGGTGCGAGCTGCCGTTGCCGACGTTGTCACGGGTGACCCCGGCCAGGCGCGGGTCATTGGCGATCAGGCCCGAGGTCGATCCATTGCCGTTGACGAACGGGTTGGAGTTGGAGCCGGTGTTGTCATAGGCCTTGTCGTACCAGCTGGCGGCGCTGACGCGAAAGCCCATGGCGTTCTTGTAGACCACGTCCATTTCGGTCAACAGATCGATACGGTTGGTGATGTTGGTCCCGGCCTTGCGGAAGTTGTAGTCGCCGTCGTTATTGTTCGGCGTTCCCAACATGCGTTTGTCGGCACTTTCGGTGCGCACGCCATAGTTGTACTTGATGGTGTTATCCACGCGGACGTTCCAGTCCGGATTCCCCGTCTCGATCTCGACCGCATGGGCCGCAGGTACCGTTGCCGCGAGAATGGCTGAGGCCAGCAAGGTGTAGCGTGGAGCGGTGAAGCCGTGACTCTTATTGTTGTGCATTGCGTTGTCTCCGCTTTTTTGTCTTTGTTTTAAGCGCAGCCGCCCTCGCGCAAACATTGATGGGTTTGCGTTTAAGGAATAAGGGCAAATGCCGGTTGGCGTACTGCCAGTCCAGCTCCTTGTACTAGCGATCCATCTCCAGGATGAGTGCTTCAGCTTGCTGCCAGTGGCCAAATCCTGCGGCCGGATTGAGGTGGCCGACATCGCCCAGATTGAGCAATTCGGCGCCCCAGCCTTCTGCCATGCGGGTGACCGCAGGAAGGCTGGCCAAGTGATCGTTGGTGCTGCCGGCCACGATGCTGCGAAATGGCAGCGGGCCTTGCGGCAGAGGATTCCAGCCCTGGCTACGCAGGGTTTCGGAAGACGGATAGTTTGACGGCCAGACCGCATCGAGGTCCGGTGGCGCGGCCAGCAAAGCGCCCTTGATCGGACGGCTGTAGTGCGCAGCCCAGTGCGCGACCATCAGCACACCGGCGCTGTGGGCCACCAGAATCACGGGGCCGTCGATTTGTTCGAGTTCGTGTTGAATCGCCCGCACACGGGCCATGCAATCGAGTTTGTCGGTCTCCAGCGGCGCAACACTGCGCACGTTGCTCAGCCTGGCGGCAAGCAATGTTTGCCAATGTTCGGCCACGTGCTCGCGCAGACCCGGAACGATCAGAATGGTGGCGGCAGTTTGCAGTTTGTCCACGGTCAACACCTTCGCTTTCTCGATAACTCGACTGGCTGTTTTCGCCAGGGGCTTTTTGTAGTGTCGACATTAAAGAGCGCCCACCCGAAGCGCTTTACATTGGACGTCATGCACTTTTCTTTTGATGACAAATTGTCCGACAGCAGGACAGTGCGACCACTGGTCGAAAATCCCCGCAGGTTGGCGCAAGGTCACTGTAATCAACGGATGAGCGCTGATGGCTCCATGCAGCGTAGAAGATTGGTGACTGTATGGCATGAAATCCATCAACGACATGACAACTGTTCAACTGTTGATACGCTGGATATAGTCGCCACGCTCACGCCAACCGCCATCGGCACAGGGAAGACTTTCGCATGACCAAGCTTGTTCGCGCCGCTGTCTTGACCAACTACCTGGAGGTCACCCAGTACTTGGGTTTCAACCCGCGCGACGTGCTGGCCGGTGTCGGCTTGAGCAGGGCCCAACTGCAAGCCCCTGAACACCGCATCCATATCGATGCCGCCGTCCGTTTGCTGGAAGACTCGGCCGCCGCCAGCGGCTGCCAGACCTTCGGCCTGAGCATGGCCGAATCGCGCCAGCTCTCGGACTTCGGCGTGGTCAGCCTGCTGCTCAGCCACCAGCGCACGCTGCGCGATGCCTTGCAGGTCGTCGTGGATTACCGGCACCTGATGAATGACTCGCTGGCCATCTTCATTGAGGAGGCCGGCAAGATGGTGATCATTCGCGAAGAGGTGGTCACCGAAACGCCGATGCCCAGCCGCCAGGCCACGGAGCTGGCCATCGGTGTAATGTTCCGGCTGTGCTCGGCCCTGCTGGGCTCACACTGGCATCCCTACAGCGTCAACTTCATGCACCAGCCACCGGACAACCTGCACCTGCATCGCCGGCTGTTCGGCTGCAACCTGGAGTTCGGCAGCGAGTTCAACGGCATCGTCTGCCCTGACATCAGCCTCGACATGACCAACCCCAACGCTGACCCGGCCATGGCCCGCTATGCCCAGGGCTACCTCGACTCGCTGCAGAACCACGAAGGCGCCTCGATGCTGTTCGAGGTGCGCAAGGCCATCTACCTGCTGTTGCCCATGGGGCGCGCCACCATTGAGCAGGTGGCCCAGAGCCAGGGCATGAACGTGCGCACCCTGCAACGCCGCCTCAAGGACGACGGCTGCGCCTTCAACGACGTGATCAACGACGTGCGCCGCGACCTGGTGCTGCGTTATCTGGACAACCCCAACTACTCCCTCAGCCGCATTGCCGACATGCTCGGCTACTCGATGGCGAGCTCGTTTACCCGCTGGTTCATCAGCCAGTTCGGCATGCCGCCGGCGACGTGGCGTGCGCAGAAACAGGCTGGGGCGAAACCGTCCTGACAGCAGGGCAAAAAAAACGGCGACTGCTGGTACAGTCGCCGAAAGCGCGAGATTGGAACTGCAATCCCTGTGGGAGCGGGCTTGCTCGCGAAGGCGTCGTGTCAGCCAACATCAATTTCGACTGATACACCGCCTTCGCGAGCAAGCCCGCTCCCACAGGTTTCCGGCCAGGCCAATGATTAGAAGCCCCAGCGCAGCAACAACAGCACCAGCACGACCAGGAACACCGTCTCCCCCACCATCAGCAGAATCGGCTTGATCCCGACCGCTGCCAGCTCGCGCAAGCGGGTCTTCATGCCCAGGGCACTGATGGAAATCACCAGGCACCAGCGCGACAGTTCGTTGACCGATCCCTGCACCGCAGGCGCTATCCATCCGGTGCTGTTGATGCAGGCCAGAATCAGAAAACCGACGGCGAACCACGGCAACAGCGGCGGGCGCTTGCCGGTCGGATCGGCGCCTTGCATGCGGGTGATCATCGCTGCAGTGACGATCACCGGCAGCAGCATCGCAACGCGCATCAGCTTGACCACCGTGGCCGTGTCGCCGGTCTCGGTCGACATGCTGTAGCCGGCACCGACCACCTGGGCCACGTCGTGGATCGTGGCGCCGAGGAACACACCCGCCACCTGCGGCGACAACTGCAGCCAGTTGGCGATCATCGGATAGACAATCATCGCCAGAGTCGACAACGCCGAAACGCCGATGACGGTGAACAGGGTCGCCCGCTCTTTCTGCGGATGGTTCGGCAGCGCCGCTGCCAGCGCCAAGGCCGCCGAAGCGCCACAGATGGCCGTCGCGCCGCCGGTGAGCATGCCGAACAGGCGCTGGAAGCCCAGGGCCTTGGCGGCGATCACAGACACGCTGATGGTCACCACCACCAGGATCACCACCAGTGCAATCGGCTTCCAGCCCAGCGCGGCCATTTGCTCCAGGGTGATGCGCATGCCCAGCAGCGCCACGCCGATGCGCAGCACGGTGCGGGCGGTGAACTCGATACCGGCCTTGCAGGGGCCGTCATCGGCGAGAAAATTCAGGGCCATGCCCAACAGCAAGGCAAACAGCATGACCGGCGCACCGTAGTGTTCGGACAAGAACGACGCGGCGGCCGCGACAATCAGACTGACGATAAACCCAGGTGCCAGTTCGCGCGTGCGACTGTGGATACGGGTAAGAGCAATGGCGCTCATGGCGCGGACTCCTCGGATGCGATAACGATAAACGCCTGGCCGTCGATGATCTCGACCGGGTAGTTGGTGACTTTGACCTGCCTGGAGTTGAGCAGGTAGCCGCTGTGCAAATCGAAGCGCAAACCATGGGCGAGGCATTGGATCACCCGGCCTTCAAGACGCCCCCCGCATAGGGAAGAGCCCTGGTGCGGGCAGCTGTCGTCAATGGCAAACAACTGCCCGTCGACGTTGAACAGCGCCAGGCTTTTGTCTTCGAACTCGAACAGCGCCCGGCCTCCAGCCTGCGGGTGTTTGCCGGCTGGCACGGGAATGCGTCGGGTCATGCTGGCTGCCGCTCGCGATCACTTTCCTTGAGGGCTTCGGTCATGGCCGCGAGCAGCGCCTGAGCAGGTTGTGCGCCGATCACCGTCATGCGGTTATCGAACTTGAAGCTCGGCACGCCACTGGTCGCGTCGGGGGATCCTTCAAACGGCGTGGCATCGCCCTTCAGGCAATCGAGCACCCCGTCCGGAGCGACGCCGCAGGAGCGGGCAATGGCAAGCAAGGTCTCACGGCAACCGAGGTTTTCACGTCTCAGGAAATAAGCGGCGAACAGTCGCTCGAGCAACATTTCACGCTGACTGGCATTGCCCAGTGCGCTGGCACGCTCGAACAAACGATGGGCGTCCGCGGTGTTGGGCATCGTCTCGATACGGCTGAGGTCGATGGCCAGTCCAACCGCCCCGGCAGCCTGCTGTACCTGATTCTGGCGCATGGTCATTGCGTCGGCATTGCCCAGGCGCTTGCGGTAGAAATCGGCGAAAGGTTCACCTTCTACCGGTATCTGGGGCAGCAACTGCACGCCATGCCACACCGTGGTGATCTGCACATCCGGGTGACGACTGCGAAACTGCACCTGCGCATGCTCCAGCTGGCCTTTGCCGATCAGGCACCAGGGGCAGATAAAATCGAAAAACACATCAATACGTAAACGACGACTCACAACTTCACCTCTATCCCGGCTGCACTGACAGGCTCAGGCACGCTCTGACCCTCAAGCCGGGCGATATCTTTTTGGTAATGACACTTGGCATAGAAAAACACCGCTGCCGCCGCGAGGCTGACCAGTGGCACTAATTGGAAAGCGGCATGCAGCCCGATGAGGTCGGACACACGGCCAGTCAGGAACGGCCCGGGTGCCAGCCCCAGCAGGTTATTGGCCAGGGTCAGCGTGGCGAACGCCGTACCGTGGACGGAGTAATGGGTCAGGTTGGCAACCATCGCACCGGCGGGGCCGGTGGTGCCGGTGGCAATCGCCATGCCCAGACAGACCAGCGCCAGTTGCACAGGCCCTGCCGACAATGCGAACGCTGCCGACAGCAACAGGCAACTGCCCAGGCAAAAACCAATGGCCAGGCTGACCTTGCGCTCCGGCGAGTTCCGACACAGGCGATCGCTGAGCATGCCGCACAGGATCATCCCCGCACCGCTGCACAACACGATGATTGCCGCCATGCCACCGGCCTTGTCGGTAGGCATGTCGTAGTAGCGGTTGAGGTAGCTGGGAATCCACACCATCACCGTACCGCCGACGAACAACTGCAAGCCGCTGGCGATGTAGGTCGACACCACCGAACGGCTGGACCACAGCGTGCGCAGCGGACGCTTGACCGCGGCAGCCGTCTTGTTCGCAATCTGCGCGGCACGTCGTGGCGCTATGCGCGCTTCCTTGACGATGAGCGGATAGAGCATCGCCAGCACCAGGCCAAACAGCGACATGCCGGCGAACGACCAGCGCCAGCCCAGCTTGGCGGCAATCGCACCGCCCAAAGCCATGCCCAACACCGAACCGAACATGCCGCCGGCCATGAAGGCACTGGCCAGGGTGGCCCGCATGTGTTTGGGGAACACCGAAATCACCACCGCGATGCCCACGCTGCCGTAGGCGGCTTCGCCGACGCCGACCATGAACCGCGCAATGAACATCTGCTGGTAGTCCTGAGCCAGCGCGCAACCCAGGGTCGCCACGCTCCACAGGAAAGCCATCAGCGCCAGGCTCTTGACCCGACCGAAGCGGTCGGCCATCAACGACAGGGGAAATGTCAGCAGGCCGACCATCAGGGCAACGATGCCGCTAAGCAGACCCAGTTGTCCGTCGCTCAACGCCCACTCAGTCTTGAGCAGGGGGAATACCGCGTTCAGTACCTGACGCGACATGTAATCGGAAATCAACAGACCGAACGTCAGGGCAAAGACGATCCAGGCATATTGGCGCGCAACGCCGACTCCGCAGGAGTCGTCATCGTCAGCGGCTATTGGGTGAAAGGCCATGCAGCCTCCTCAAGAGCTTTGTTTTATTTTTCTTATCAAGCGTGTAACGGTCAGGCGGACGAGAGGTCACGGCCTCTCGCCCCGACCCTAGGTCAACCGCGTTGCGGTACACCTTTCTGCCCAACCTTGCGGTTGGGGGCCATGCCGTTGGCCAACAGGGTTTCTTCGATGGTTTCGTACTGCACGCCGATGCGGTAGATCTCGCGGGCTTCTTTGCCGGTGGCGATTTCACGACCCAGTTCATGGGCAATGCGCACGGTTTGCTGGATCTGTGCAACCGAGCCGAAACGATCGCCCTTGTGATCAATGATAGTGTCTTCATTGCCCACGCGCGGGTGCATGCCCATGGCCATCGACATGGTGTTGAACGGCATGACGTTCTTGAGCAGCGATTCGGAGGTCAGGGTGCAACCGTCCGGCGCGCGGTGGATGAAGTTGAAAAAGTTGAACGGGTTCGGGCCGTCGAAACCGCCGCCGATGCCGATCCAGGTCAGGTTCAGCGGGCCCTTGTAGATGCCCCTGCGCACTAGGCGCTCGAGGGTTTCCATGGCGTGCATGCCGGTCAACTGGAAGTGTGGCTGGATGCCGTTCTCCATAAGGCGCTTGAGGTGCTCGGCCACCCAGGCCGGACCTGCCGGTACGGTCATTTCGCTGTAGGCGGCGTGGATCAACGGGTTGTCCAGGGAGGTGCCCTTCAGGTACTCCGGATACAACAGTTCCATGATGTTCATTTGCGTGGTGTTGATCGCGACCGTGACCTGATCCGGTTTCGGCGTCAGCTCGGCCAGCATGTGGCGAGTGTCGTCGGACAGCCACTTGGCCGCTTCGCCATCGCTTTCCGGAGCGAAGGAAATCGAGCCGCCGACCTGGATGATCATGTCTGGCACGGCTTCACGCACACCGGCGATCAGCTCGTTGAACTTCGACAGGCGCTTGGAGCCCTTGCCGTCCAGTTCGCGCACATGCAGGTGCAGCACGGTGGCGCCGGCTTCATAGCATTCGACCGCTTTCTGGACTTGCTCATCCATGGTCAACGGGATGTCTTCCGGGAAGTCTTCCGGCATCCACTCCGGGCCGTACGGGGCCACGGTAATGACTACCTTTTCCATGTTTTCCGGGTGCAGGGAATCGTCGAAGAATTGCATGGTTAACTCCAGTTCTTATGCCAGTTCTTATGATTGTTCCGCCCACCCGGGGTCGTGCCGGGCAGACGTGTTTACGAGTGCGAATGCTGCGAGTGCGGATGCAGGTGGCGTTCGATCAGAACGTCTTGTCGCCGATAATCCCGGCACGCTCCATCTTGCGATGGCACGGCGGGTAGTCCATGACGGCGTAATGCTGGGTACTGCGGTTGTCCCAGATGGCGATGCTGTTGGGCTTCCAGCGCCAGCGCACCTGATACTCAGGGATGTACGCCTGGCTGATCAGGTAACGCAGCAACTCGCCGGCGCCGGGGTTGGCGTCCTGGCCGAAGCGCACCCGCTCAGGGGTGTGGTAGTTGCTGAAGTGGGTGGTGAAAGCGTTGACGAACAGCACCTTCTCGCCGGTTTCCGGATGGGTGCGCACCACCGGGTGTTCGGCGTCCGGGTACATCGCCTTGAGCGCCAGGCGTTTTTCAATCGGCATGGCGGCACCGAAGCTCGCTTCGATGCTGTGGCGGGCACGCAGGTCGGCGATCTTGACCTTTACGTCTTCCGGCAAATTCGCATAGGCCTGGACCATGTTGGCCCACATGGTGTCGCCGCCCACTGGCGGGCATTCCACGCAACGCAGCACGCAGCCCATCGGCGGTGCTTCGCGCCAGGTGGCGTCGGTGTGCCAGGCGTTTTCATAGCGGTCCATCGGCTGGTCAGGATTCTTGTAGATCTGCACCAGCCCCGGATGCTCCGGATCACTGCCGGCCACCGGATGATCCTCCAGCTCGCCGAAGCGCCGGGCGAAGGCCACGTGCTCGGCGCGGGTGATGTCCTGATCACGCAGGAACACCACGCGGTGCTTGAGCAACTGGGCACGAATCTCGGCAAACAGACCATCGTCATGCACTGCGTCGGCCAGGTTGACGCCGATCAGTTCGGCGCCAATGCTGCAGGTCAATTGTTCGACTTTCATGGCTGGCCGCTCCTTAAACGACGAAAATCGATGAGCCGGTAGTCTTGCGCGATTCAAGGTCGCGATGGGCCTGCACGGCGTCCTGCAGGGCGTAGTGCTGGTTGATCTCGATCTTGATCCGGCCGCTGCCGACATGGTCGAACAACTCACCCGCCAGGGCGGCTTTTTCCGCAGGGTCGCTGATGTAGTTGGCCAGGGCAGGACGGGTCAGGTACAGCGAACCTTTCATCGCCAGCATCACCGGGTCGAACGCCGGGATCGGGCCGGACGCGGTACCCACGCAGACCATCAGGCCACGGGGTTTCAACGAATCCAGCGAACCCATGAAGGTGTTCTTGCCAACGCTGTCGAACACCACGTTGACGCCCACGCCATCGGTCAGTTCGCGAACGCGAGCGGCGACGTCTTCATGGCTGTAATTGATCGTATGGTCGCAACCGTGAGCCCGGGCGATTTCCGCTTTTTGCTCGGTCGAAACCGTGCCGATCACGTTCAGGCCCAGCAACTTGGCCCACTGCGAAACGATCAGACCGACACCGCCAGCGGCGGCATGCAACAGAATGCTGTCGCCCGGTTTGAAGTCGTAGATGCGGCGCATCAGGTACGAGGACGTCAGGCCACGCATGGTCATCGCGGCAGCGGTCTCGAAGCTGATGGTTTCCGGCAGCTTGATCAGCGGCGCGGCCGGGATCAGGCGCTCGGTGCTGTAGGCGCCGAGGGTGTTGAGGAAACCGGTGTAGGTGACGCGATCACCGACCTCGACGTTGGTGACCCCTTCACCAACGGCCTGGACTACGCCAGAGGCCTCGACGCCCATGCCGTTGGGCATCGGAATCGGGTAGGTACCGTTACGGAAATAGGTGTCGGCATAGTTCAGGCCAACCGCCACATGACGAAGGCGAACCTGGCCGGGACCGGGTTCGCCGACTTCGACGTCCTCATAACGTAGAACTTCGGGACCACCGGTTTCGTAGAAGCGTACGGCTTTGGCCATTTTTCTTATTCTCCAATCTGCATATGGGCGTGTTGCATCGAATTGCGCTGATTGGACTGTAGGACGAGGCCCTTTGAGACGCTTCTCATCAGACGACAATGGCTTTTCATTTGGTGACAGGCAGAAACGGGATCGTTCTAGCCGGTCCGGTCGTCACCTGCGCTATCATCGCCCGCCTCGATGCCCCAAGAGCCTTGACCCCGGATGTCCGAAGCACTGCCACTGTCCAACGATCACCCAGCCCTGCCGCCGGTCTTGGCCGGCCCGCTGTTGCGGCGTCTTGAGCCCATGCGGCTGGTGCTGTGGCTGGTGGGTTCCCGGGCGCTGGCGCTGACCTTGCGCTTGCAGGGCGTCGGCGATATCCGACTCGATGCCGGGCAATGCACAGTGATTGCGGTGGGGGCTCATGCCTTTGTGCACTTGATCGATGTGCAACTCGATTGCGCCCTGCCCCGGGATGAGTCGATCGACTATGACCTGCTGATCGATGGCACAGAAAAAGGCATCGCCGACTGGGCACCGCACCTGCTGTATGGCGATGCCCATTGCCCGAACTTCGTCCTGCGCGCACGGGTCGATCAGTTGCTGCACGGTTCTTGCCGCAAACCTCATCACCCGGCGACAGACGGCTTGCTGTGCGTCGACCGGTTGCTGGCCCAGGAACACGCGGCAAAGGACCGCCCGGCACTGCTGATGATGACTGGCGATCAGGTCTACGCCGACGATGTCGCGGGGCCGATGTTGCGGGCGATTCACGCCTTGATCGAGCGTCTGGGCCTGTTCGGGGAGCACCTCGAAGGCGCGGTGGTCAGCGACAGCGCCAGGCTCTACGAGCATCCGGCCAGTTACTACCACCGCGCGGATCTGCTGCCGGCACTGCAAAGCAATGAAACCCTGCGCGAGCGATTTTTCGGTGGCGCGCGCAAGCCGATTTTCACCAGCAGCAGCGCCGACAATCACCTGGTGACCTTCGCCGAAGTCATGGCCATGTACTTGTTGGTCTGGTCGCCAGTGCCCTGGACCCTGATCGCGCCCCAGGCACCGACGCTGACGCCGCAAAGGCTCAAGCGCTACGCCCTTGAGCAGACGCGCATCGATGCCTTCAAGACAGGCCTTGGCAACGTCGCGCGGGCACTGGCGCATCTGCCGACGCTGATGATTTTCGACGACCACGACATCACCGATGACTGGAACCTTTCCGCGCAATGGGAGGAAACGGCCTACGGCCATCCGTTCTCCCGGCGCATCATCGGCAACGCGCTGCTGGCGTACATGTTGTGCCAGGGCTGGGGCAACAACCCGGATGCGTTCACTACCCTGCTGGAAAAGTCCGGAGCCTTGAGCGACAGTGCGCGCGACCTTCACCTCGACAGCACGGTTCAGGATGACTTGATCAGTGATCTGCTGAAGTTTCAGCACTGGCATTACGTGCTGCCGACCACCCCGGCCATGGTGGTGATCGACACCCGCACCCGGCGCTGGCGCAGCGAGATGAACCTCAAGCAGCCTTCCGGTTTGCTCGACTGGGAAGCCCTGAGCGAACTGCAACAGGAACTGCTGGACCACCCGAGCGCAATCATCGTTTCACCGGCACCGATCTTCGGCGTCAAACTGATTGAAACCGTGCAGCGGGTATTCAGCTGGTGCGGTTATCCACTGCTGGTGGACGCGGAAAACTGGATGGCCCATCGCGGCGCGGCACAGGTGATCCTGAACATTTTCCGCCACTCGCGCACCCCGGGTAACTACGTAGTGCTGTCGGGCGATGTGCACTATTCCTTCGTCTACGAAGTGCTGATCCGCCACCGCAAGGCCGGACCGCGCATCTGGCAGATCACCAGCAGCGGCATCAAGAATGAATTCCCGCCCAGCCTGCTCGAGTGGTTCGACCGCCTCAACCGCTGGCTGTACTCGCCACGCTCACCGTTGAACTGGCTGACCAAGCGTCGACGCATGCGCATCGTGCCCCACGTGCCCGAACACGCCGAAGCGGGTGAGCGGCTATGGAACTCGGCGGGGATCGGCCAGGTGTATTTCAATGACCTGGGACAGCCGCAGACCATCTATCAGCACAATTCGAACGGCTCACCGAAGACCCGGATGATTGCGCCGGCAAGCGATGATTGAGGCAGAGAAGACACCACAAAAAACTGTGGAAGCGACGGTGCGGCGATCTGACCTGCTCCGGGCGGCGTACCGACGAATGCTGTCTGTCAGACTCTACAATTGTGACTGTCATACCGCCTTCGCGAGCAGGCTCGCACACACTGGATTTCTGGCGTATACACTTCTTGTGCTATTTCCAGATCCTGTGGGCCTGCTCGCGAAGAGGCCAGTTAAATATTGGGGGAATCCATTCTGTAACCCGCCCCCGGCGTACCTTCATGGAGTGCCACCTGAATTTTCGAATACAAGGCATTCGCCTCAGCAGTGGTGATTGATCGCGAACAATCACGCAGTACAACACGTAGTAGCACATTCTCCTGCCCCGGCAGCAATCCGAGGCGATCAATGGCCTGCAGAGGCAGTTCTGTGAACGCCCAGCGCCCTTTGATCTGCATTTCCTCGATCCAATCTGAACAATCGCCAGCTGCCTGCAACATCCTTTCAGTCAACACCTCCTCGCTCAGCCCCGGCGTTACCGCTAACGAAATATCTCGAGTAATCGAAGGCAACCGAGAGACGGCGCTCCACAGATTCAGATCATGCATCTGTGCCTGTACTCGTTCGTTCTGATCACGTAGCAAACGAATATCCGGGATGCCTTTGCGCAGCATGGTCAAGCGATCCAATCCCATTCCCAGCGCCAGTCCTCCATGACGCAAAGGATCGATCTTCAGTCGCTCCAATAATGATTTGGCAATTCGACCGCACTCCAGAACCTCGACAGGGACGCCGTCATTCAACAGGTTTACTTCGATCCCGCCCTCAGTGTAGTGATGCGGACTATCACTGTAGATCCAAGGCATATCTGGCACGGCAGATTTAAGGATATCGCCGACCAAGCAAAGTAAATGCTCATGCGTCGACAAATCAGGATCACCGAGCACCCAGATATCCATCTGATGGGGTTCCGCACAATGCCAACGATCCCGGCTGTCGCGACGAAAAGTGATACCAGGCGCGGCCAATAATATTGACTGCCCCGGTTGCCGTAGCTGGGCAGCTCGCTGAAGCGCTGCTGGAATTTGACTGGTGGTTTGCGTTCGCAGCAACGAACACTCATCGACCCAGCGGGTGTGTGCACTTCCGAGGGTGATTTCTGCTGGGTCATAACCGAGCAATCCGTAGTTTTCTTCAGCGGAGACAATTCTCGGCCCCGTCTGCACTTGCGCTTGTGGCCAGCCTTTATCCGTTAATCCTTGAAGGACCTCCTTGAGTAATAATCGAATGGCGTGATCGGGTGCAGCGGGTTCTGTTAGATCAGCCAGTAACAAGGCTTGGTGTACGGACGTATCCGTCAGATATTTCTTTGATTCCTGCACTAAACAACCCCCTTACTAACAATTGAATGTAGCCCCCCGTAAAAAGAGTCCCGTAGACCAACCTAACGATTTCAGATCGTCCTTCACAACCAAATTCGGTGAAAAACTAAATTTTCAGAAGAGGACTACAGCCACTACTTACACAAATAACCAAGAGCCTCTCACAAGACACTTCAAAAGCATCATTAGTTCTAAAAAACCTCAAGCAACCTATTTAATACATCAAAAAAAACCTGTGTTAATTATTTCGCCCCCTCAGGACCACCAGGGAGCACAAAACCAACAAAATGAAAAAGGACGATCAAATGAAAAAGAAAAATGTCGTTAAAGAAAAGCTCACCCGCATAACTTCCGGCCCGGAAAATTTTGGCTGGGCGCCGTTAGCTTGGGCTCATACTGAAGAGTAAATGATGAAAATGGGCGTCAAGATCACTCTTGCCGCCCACCGACAAAAAAGGAGGTACCAATGTTATCCAGAACGATGATAACAACGCTCTTTGGTCAAGAAGAGCCTTCCATAATTGCGGACTTTGAGGAGTTCCTCCAAGAGTGCTCTAATTTAGGATTCAAGACACTCAACATTTCTGACATCGACAGACTCCCCAAAAACAGCATCATCTTTTCATTCACTAATGATGCAGCGAAAAAGACATTTGAAATTGCGAAAAATACCAAACACAAAAAAAGCATCTTTTGTGCAACACAAGTATTCGAGCCTACTTTAAAAGCAGCACTTTATAGTTTGAATCTGTTATTGATAAGCGACTTTCAACAAGCGCTAAGCACACAAAGACGTGTACTGAACATGCTCAATTCACACAACTCATTTTTCTTGACCGGAAATGACGCTGACGCGCAAATAACGATAGCCCCTCACGCTCAGCCTTATGCTTTGATTACCGAGGATATAGAAAACGATTTCATTCAGTCCGTGGCGGAGTTTTTTGAAGTCCATTATGCTCACATGAAGCCACAAGAGCCGAGTCCGTTTTCCTTTCACGGAACATTAAAAATATCCGGAACACTTACAGTTCTTAGAAGACCCAACCCAGCTTTACCAGAAGGCTTAAATACTTCTTTAAAATGGTTGAATGATCGCATATCTGAAGAAGGCGCACTATTGACCATTGAAGAAAACACAATCACCTCACTGAAAATAAATGGCAATGAACACATAAAACTATTGGATCTTGCAGCAGGACCTAGAGGCCTCAAGCTGACTGAGTTTGCTATTGGAGTAAACGAAACAATCGCAAATAGCATTGACTACAAAATCAACTCTCAATTAAACGAAGGAATTAATGGCGTTCATATAGCAATTGGGGACGGTTCCTCTGGCTATCACATAGATTTCCTGAGCCCAGCAGTAAAGGTAAGCCCAACTCACAACTGAGCCAACCTAATCGCTCTCACTACAACCACCCACATCACAGCGATGTCTAAAAACTGACACTATAAAAGGGCTTACAGAAATGATAAGCAGTGACGCACGGCAAGTTACCGATGGACCTCAAGGCGCACAGGCCGGCAGATTCTGGTGTACCTGCAGGCTTGCCCGCGATAAGACCAGCACATCCAGCATCAATGCTGACTGAAGCACCGCTTTCGCGAGCAGGTTCACACCCACAATTGATCGGTGTCTCTCATGAACCTCACCCGAACCTTGATCATCGGCAACTCCGGCTCGGGCAAGAGCTGGCTGGCGCAGCGGCTGGCCGAGCAACTGCGTGTGCCCTGGACCGATCTCGACCGGATTCACTGGCTGTCCGACGAACACAGCATCCCCCGCCCCCGAAATGAAGCGCTGGGAATGGCGCGGATCGCTGCCGATGAAGAGCGCTGGGTGATCGAAGGGGGTTACGGCTGGATCGTCAGTGAAATCCTCCACCGGGCCACGGCGTTGATCTGGCTGTGTATCGATGACGTCGATTGCGTTGCCAACATTCGCCGGCGGGAAGCCAACGATGACGAACGATTCATTGCAATGCTGGAGTGGGCTAGCAACTATCGCACCCGTGACGACTCAAGTGGATTTGCGGCGCATCAGCGGATGTTCGATGACTTTGGTGCCTCGAAGATCCGCCTGACCAATCGGGTTGAAATCACCGACTTCGCTTCAGAAGCAGGAATATTACCCATCGGTTAAAGCACAAAACCTGTGGGAGCGAGCTTGCTCGCGATGACGGCAACACATTCGACATCAATGGTGACTGACCCATCGCTATCGCGAGCAAGCTCGCTCCCACAGGTATTGCGGTGCCCAGGGAGCGTATTTCAAGCCACCTTCACCACACCACTCACCCCCCTGACAATCATCTCCACCTCCCGCTCATCAAGGGTCAGCGGCGGCAGCAGGCGAATGGTTTTCCCCCGCGTGACATTGATCAGCAAGCCTTGATCCCGGGCGGCGATCAGGCTCAGGTCGCGGATCGGTTGCTTGAGTTCGATGCCGATCATCAGGCCCTGGCCGCGTATTTGCGAGACGTTCGGGTTGCCCGCCAGTTCTGTGCGCAATCTTTCGAGCAGGCGCGCCCCCTGACGCCGGGCGTTTTCCAGCAGCCCTTGTTCTTCAACGATATCCAGCACGGTGCATCCGACTCGGCAGGCCAGCGGATTACCGCCGAACGTGCTGCCGTGGCTGCCCGGCGTGAAGAGTTCGGCCGCCTTGCCACGGGCCAGGCAAGCGCCGATGGGCACGCCGTTGCCCAGGCCTTTGGCCAGGGTCATGACGTCCGGGACGATGCCTTCGTGCTGGAACGCGAACCACTGGCCGGTGCGGCCGATGCCGGTCTGGATCTCATCGAGCATCATCAGCCATGAGCGCCGGTTGCACAGTTCCCGCACGGCCTTGAGATAACCCGGCGGCGCCAGTTGCACGCCGCTTTCGCCCTGGATCGGCTCCATCAGGATCGCCACGATCCGCGAGCCAAAGGCCTGTTGCACCTTGTCCAGCGCGCCGAGGTCGCCGAACGGCACTTTGACGAAATCCCCCGGCAGCTTGTTGAAACCCAGGCGCACCGCCGGGCCATCGCTGGCAGACAAGGTGCCTAGGGTGCGGCCATGGAACGCATTCTCCATGACCACCACCAGCGGCTGCTCGATGCCCTTGTGCCAGCCATGCAGCCGGGCGATTTTCAGTGCGGTTTCGTTGGCTTCGGCCCCGGAGTTGTTGAAAAACGCCCGGTCCATGCCCGCCAGCTGCGTCAGTTTCTGCGCCAGCCGTTGCTGCCAGTCGATGCTGTAGAGGTTGGAGGTGTGCAGCAGCAACCCGGCCTGCTCGGTAATGGCGGCAACGATTTTCGGATGGGAGTGGCCGACGTTGGTCACCGCCACACCGGCGACCGCATCCAGGTATTCGCGACCGGCCTGATCCCACAGGCGAGTGCCCAGGCCCTTGTTGAAACTCAAGGCCAGGGGTTGGTAAGTGCTCATCAGGCAGGCGGCGGTCATGACATCAAGCTCCAGCAAGGGTCGGTGTTTTTGCAGTATGGTTAGCCACCAGAGCTGGATAAACACCGTAAAACTTCAATCATTTAAAAGCAGAGCTTGATAATGGATTTATTCCAGGCAATGACCGTCTACGTGAAAGTGGTGGAGACCGGCAGCATGACCGCCGCCGCCTTGCAGTGTGAAATGTCCACGACCATGGTTGGCAATCACCTCAAGGCCCTGGAGCAACGGCTGGGTGTGCGCCTGCTCAACCGCACGACGCGGCGCCAGCGGCTGACCGAGTTCGGCGCCGCGTATTACCAGCGCTGCCTGGAGGTGCTGGGGTTGGTGGCCGATTCCGAGCGACTGGCCGAGCAGGCTCTGGACGAACCGAGCGGCACCTTGCGCATCACCGCGCCCCTGACCTTCGGGACCGAGCGCCTGGCCCCGGCATTGAGTGAGTTCAGCCGGCAAAACCCGCGGGTGAAACTCGACGTGGTGCTGACCAACCGACGCCCGGATCTGCTGGAAAACGGCCTCGATGTAGCGTTTCGCCTCGGGGCGCTGGAGCCCTCCAACCTGATCGCCCGCCCGCTGATCGACTACACCCTGACCATGTGTGCGTCACCGGACTACCTGGCCCGTCGCGGCACTCCGCAAACACCTGAAGACTTGCGCCATCACGACTGCCTGTCCTTTGCCTATCCGGCCGGAGATGACTGGCAATCGGTGCAAAAGGAATGGCGCCTGGCCGGTCCCGATGGCGAAGTCAGCGTGGGGGTCGGCGGGCCGATGCTGATCAACAGTTCCGCCGGACTGCATCAAGCGGCGCGCACCGGCATGGGCATCGTGATGATGCCCGACGCCTTGGTCGAGCAGGACCTCAAGGACGGAAAGCTGTTGGCCTTGATGCCCGATTACTGTCCGCCCAGCCGGCCGATGCACCTGGTCTATGCCCAGGATCGCCACCGTTTGCCGAAGTTGCGCCGTTTCGTCGAATTCGCCATGCAGCTGTGGGGCAAGCACTGATCCGCTGACCGACGATTCAGTGCCAGGGTCGTCGATTCCCCATTCACTACATCCCCGCCTTCACCAACACCGGCTGTTCCTGATAACGATCCGGGTACAACTGCTTCAACTGCGCCACTTTTGGCAAATCGTTGATCACGATGTATGGATAGGTCGGATGCTCGGTCAGGAAATCCTGATGCTCCTCCTCCGCCGGGTAGAAACCGTTGAAGGTTTCAAGCTTGGTCACGATCGGTTTGTCGAAGACATGCGCGGCATCGAGCTGGGTGATATAGGCCTGTGCGACCCGCTGCTGCTCAGCGTTTTTGGTAAAGATCGCCGAGCGGTACTGGGTGCCGCTGTCCGGGCCCTGGCGGTTGAGTTCGGTCGGGTTGTGCGCCACGGAAAAGTAGATCTGCAGCAAGGTGCCATAGCTGACCTGGGCTGGATCGAACGCGACTTCGACCGACTCCGCATGGCCGGTATTGCCGTTGCTGACGCGCTCGTATTGCGCGGTATTGGCCGCCCCGCCCGCGTAGCCGGAGACGGCGTTCTTCACGCCTTTGACATGCTGGAACACCCCCTGGACGCCCCAGAAGCAGCCGCCGGCGAACACCGCGGTTTCGCTGCGGGCCTGGGTGGTTTCATCAAGGGCCGGCGGTGGAAGGATGACCGCCTTTTCGGCACCGCCGAAAGAGAAGGCCGAGCATTGGCTGATGATGCCGGCAGCCGCCAGCCCCAGCAGGGTACGGCGCCAGGTAAAGAGTGTTTTCATGGGGCGAACTCCTGAAGCGTTGAACAGTTATCAGCCGAAAGTGAAGGCGTAAGCCGACGCACCCGGATCAAGAAACTCGATACTGAAGGTCCGGTCGGTTACGCCACCGCTCTGGCGCACCAGTTGATACAAACGCTGGTCCGTCACGGTGCCGCTGCCATCGGGTGCCACGTCCATGCCATGGGCATCGCCGGGGGCCTTGCCGTCGATCAGCACCTTGAAACGCACCGGTTTGCCATCGGCGCCAGGGCCGAGCACCAAATGCAAATCACGGGCGTGGAAGCGATAGACGATGCGGCTGGCCGGGGCGCTAGCGGTGGCCCGCTCCGGGCCGACATGCCACTGGCCGCCCAGGCTCCAGTCGTTAAGGGCCAGTTGCGTCGGCGGGTTGTAGGCCGCAACCTTGTCCGGTACCAGCGCGGTTTCGGGCACGAAATGCTCAGCGCGCTGGTAGCCGACATAGGTTTCCGGCGACTGCACGGCGTCCTTGTCCGGGGCCATTTGCACGCCATCGGCCTTGGCACTGATCAGCCCGTCGGCGACCTTGGCCGCCCCCGCCTCGCGCAGCAATTGCTGGATGACCCGCTCCGATTCGGCGTACGCGCCTTCGCCGAAATGGTGATAACGAATGCGTCCCTGGGCGTCGGCAAAGTAATGCGCCGGCCAGTACTCGTTGTTGAAGGCGCGCCAGATCTTGAACTCGTTATCGATGGCCACCGGGTAGTTGATGCCCAGGTCTTTCATGGCCTTGGTGACGTTGCTGACATCGCGTTCGAAGGCAAACTCCGGCGCATGCACGCCGATCACCACCAGGCCTTGATCGCGATACTTCTCGGCCCAGGCTTTCACATAGGGCAGCGAGCGCAGGCAGTTGATGCAGGAGTAAGTCCAGAAATCCACCAGCACGACCTTGCCTTTCAAGGCCTGGGCATCGAGGGGTGGCGAGTTGAGCCATTGCACGGCGCCCTCCAGTGACGGCAGGTTGCCTTCGACCGGCAAGGTGCCCGGGGTTTTGTCAGCCACTTGCACCGCGCCGGCGGAGGTCGAGTTTTGCGCCATCATCGCCCCGCTGTTACGCGGTAACTTGCCGGACAGTTTCTCCACCAGCGCTTGCTCGATACCACCGGTCGACGCCGTGGAAAACCGCGCCAGAATCCCCGTATCCAGACCCAGGGCAATCGCTGCCACACCGGCCAGCATCGCCGCACCAAGGCCGCGACGCAGCCATTCGCCCGCGCCAATCGAATGCTTCATCGCGATGAAGACTTTGCCGCCCAGCAACAAGGCCAGCGCGAGGGAAGTGGCGGCACCGGCGGCGTACGCCAGCAGCAAAAAGGTGGTTTGAATGCTGGCGCCTTGCAGCGCCGCACCGGTCAGCAGCAGGCCCAGGACCGGCCCGGCGCACGGCGCCCACAGCAAGCCGGTGGCCACGCCGATCAGGAGCGAAGCACCGGGACGTGGCCGTGCATCGGCACCCGCCGCCTCCGACAAACGACTGCCCGCCGCCACCAGTGGCCGGGTCAGACGCTCGGCCAGTTGCGGCAGCAACAGCGTCAGACCGAACAACGCCACGAACACCAGCGCCAGCCAGCGCCCGTACTGATTGAGTTGCACCACCCAGCCACCGCCCACCGCCGCCAACGTGGCGACCAGCGCGAAGGTCAGCGCCATGCCCACCAGCAGCGGCAAACCGCTTTTGACGAAGGGTTGCCCGGTGCGGGCGAAGACAAATGGCAACACCGGCAGAATGCACGGGCTGACAATCGTCAGCACACCACCGAGATAAGCGAGGACCAGCAGCCACATGGCGATTACCTGCAAAAAAGTGAGTGGAATGGAATCACACCGTCATGGGCACGAATTTCATCGCCAGGCCGTTCATGCAGTAACGCAGGCCGGTGGGTTTCGGGCCATCGTCGAAGACATGCCCCAGATGCCCGCCACAGCGCCGGCAATGAACCTCTTCACGGACCATGCCGAACGCACGGTCCTGGCGGGTCGCCACGGCCTTGTCCAGTGGTGCCCAGAAACTTGGCCAACCGGTGCGGCTGTCGAATTTGGTCGCCGAGGAAAACAGCGGCAGCTCGCAACCGGCACAGACGAACGTGCCATCGCGGTGCTCGTTGTTCAGCGGGCTGCTGTAGGCCCGCTCGGTGCCCTCTTCGCGAAGGATTTCGTACTGTTCATCGCTCAGAAGAGCGTGCCATTCGCTGTCGCTGTGGGTCACTTCGAATACCTCCGCTGCGCTGGCTTCACTGATCAAGGCCGAGCCTGTGGAAAACTTCGGCAACAGGCCGATCGCCAGGGCTGCCACCCCCAGCCCGCCGCTCGCTACAAGAAATTGCCGTCGTGAAAACATGCTCGCCTCCAAAAAATCCAGGGGTGTTTCATAGAACACAGCCTAGGCTTTGGGTGATCGCCAAATCCTCACGGGAAGTTAAACAATTCGTGATAACTCGGGCGCCGAAAAACCCGCACAATGCATAACGCCAATTTTGAACAATGCATTTCCTGTGGGAGCGAGCTTGCTCGCGATGACGATTGCACAGTCAGCATCGTCGTTGACTGACATTGCGCCATCGCGAGCAAGCTCGCTCCCACAGTTTTTGCACCTTGACCGAGTGGCATTACGCACAATGCGCCGAAGGATTGAGCTGTATGGAACAGACCAAACGCGTCCTGGTGGTCGAGGACGATATGCATATCGCCGACCTGATCTGCCTGCATCTTCGCGACGAGCAGTTCGAGGTGGTGCACAGCGCCGATGGCAATGAAGGCATGCGCCTGCTGCAGCAAGGCAACTGGGACGCACTGATCCTCGACCTGATGCTGCCCGGTGTCGACGGCCTGGAAATCTGCCGCCGCGCCCGCGCCATGGCCCGCTACACGCCGATCATCATCACCAGTGCGCGCTCCAGCGAAGTGCACCGGATTCTCGGCCTCGAACTGGGTGCCGACGACTACCTGGCCAAGCCCTTTTCCATGCTTGAACTGGTGGCCCGGGTCAAGGCGTTGCTGCGCCGGGTCGATGCCATGGCGCGCAACCTGAAGATGGACGCCGGCAGCCTGCTCACCGACGGCCTGGCCATCGACCCGATCACCCGCGAAGTGTCCCTCGATGGACGACGCCTGGACCTCACGCCCCGGGAGTTCGACTTGTTGTATTTCTTCGCCCGCCAGCCCGGCAAGGTGTTTTCGCGCATGGACCTGCTCAATGCCGTGTGGGGCTACAGCCACGAAGGCTACGAGCACACGGTCAACACCCACATCAACCGCCTGCGTGCCAAGATCGAGGCCGACCCGGCGCAACCGGTGCGCATCCTCACGGTCTGGGGGCGCGGCTACAAATTCGCCACAGGGGAGGAACCACGGCCATGAGGCTGACCCTGACGCAACGCCTGTCCCTGGTGTTCGCCGTGCTGCTGCTGGTGTGCTGCGGCACGTCGGCGTGGTTGCAGGTGCGCTCCAACCAGATGCATGAGCAGGAAGTGGTGCAAGGCTTGTCCCGGGACCTGGCGCAGCACATCGCCAGTGACACGGTGCTGATGGACACACAGGGCCTGATGCCCAATGCCGTGCGTGACCTGTTCAGCAAGCTGATGCAGGTCAACCCGAGCGTCGAGGTGTACCTGCTGGACACCGAGGGCAAGATTGTCGGCAGCGCCGCGCCCGAAGGCCGGATCCGTCGTGAGCGGATCGACCTGGCGCCGATCGAGCGCCTGTTGCGGGGCGATGCCCTGCCGATTCTCGGCGACGACCCGCGCAGCGTCGATGCGCGCAAGGTGTTCAGTGCTGCGCCGCTGAAGGTCGACGGCAAGCCGGCCGGTTATCTCTATGTGGTGTTGCTCGGCGAGGATCACGACCGCCTGGCCGAACGCGGTGCGACCAGTGCAGCGCTCAACACCGCGCTGTTGTCCATCGGGCTGGTGGCGTTGCTGTGCCTGATTGCCGGTCTCACCGCATTTGCCCTGATCACCCGGCCGTTGCGCCGCTTGACCGAAACCGTCAGCCAGTTCGACATCGATGGGGTGCCGGTCACACCGGCCCTGCCCGTCGCGGTGGAGAAAGCCGCGAGCCACGATGAAATCGCCGTACTCGATGCGGCGTTCAGACAGATGCAGACACGCTTGGGCGAGCAATGGCGCTCGTTGACCCGCCAGGATCAGGAGCGCCGCGAACTGGTGGCGAACATCTCCCACGACTTGCGCACGCCGCTGGCCTCGTTGCACGGTTATCTGGAAACCCTGTCGCTCAAGGACGCCACGCTGTCCCCTGCCGACCGTCGTCGTTATCTGGGCATCGCGCTGGACCAGAGCCGCAAGGTGGGTGGTCTGGCGCAGTCGCTGCTGGAACTGGTGCGGCTGGAACATGGCTTCGTACAGCCGGTGCTGGAACGCTTTTCCCTGACTGACCTGGCCCAGGACATCTTCCAGAAATTCGAACTCACCGCCGAAGCGCGTCAAGTCGAGTTGAAGGCCACTTTTGCCGCCAACGTCTCGGCGGCCTGCGCCGACCTTGGGCTAATCGAGCGTGTGCTGACCAACCTGTTCGACAACGCCCTGCGCCATACCCCGGCCGGTGGCGAGGTCGAACTGGGCCTGCGCCCGCAAGGCTCATTCATCGAAGTCACGGTCAGCGATACCGGCCCCGGCATCGCCCCGGAACTGCGCGAAGGGTTGTTCCTGCGGCCGTTCAATATCGGCGGCGCACGCCGTGATGGCGGGTTGGGGTTGCGGATCGTGCATCGCATCCTGCAATTGCACGGGCGCGAGATTCAGTTGATCGATGTGCCGGGGCGGGGTGCGACGTTCCGGTTTTCGCTGCCGATCGATGAGGAAACGGCGACTGCGTTGGCGGTGCGGTCGATGAACCTGAATACCCCGCGGCAGGCCTGAAAAGTTGTGGTGCCTGACAGGGCCCCATCGCGGGCAAGCCCGCTCCCACAGGGTGAGTGGGTGTACGCAAGATCTGCGAACAACCCAAACCACTGTGGGAGCGAGCTTGCTCGCGATGGTCTCAAGGGCACCGCGTACACCCGGAATGAACGCGTTATCGTTAACGTCCATCGCGAGCAGGCTCGCTCCTACAGGGGAGCAAAAACATGACCGGCCGCCTGTTGATCCGTGACAACGCCGCCCCGGTCCAATAGATTAGTCGGCCTGAAAAAGCCCCCGGGCTTTTTCGCCCCTATTCAAGTTCAAAGAAGTAGTGAAATTTCAATGTCCGATTCCAATACCGCTGAAACCGTTATCACCTTGTCGTCCAAAGCGGAATACGAAAACTCCATCAATCTTTCACAACACGTGCCTCAGGCCAAGACCATCAGCGAGATGGTGCTGGACGCGTTCCAGTCCACCCGCGAAAGCGACCAGATCCGCGAACTGCGCGCCGCGATCCGCCAGGCCCACGACAGCTTCGATGACGATAAAGCCTACGAACTGATGGGCCAGCTCAAGCAGCTCAAGGACGCCGAGGCCGCCGATATCGCCGCCCTCGAAGACCTGAGCGGCAAATTCCCGATCAGCCGCATCCTGTCCAGCTTCAAGGACGATCCGGCGTTCCAGGAAATCGTCTACGGCCTGGCCCTGAAGGTGCTGAACCAGACCCACCAGGCCATCAGCAACCCGAGCGGCGGCAAGAGCAAAGCCGCCAAGGCGAAGAAAGAAGTCGAAGTGTTCACCATCAGCAAGAACGGCATCAGCGTCACCCTGCCGATGCGCACCCCGCGCTCGCGCCTGAGCGTCGACCGTGAAGCCCTCGAATTCCTCGGCTTCACCTTCGTTGGCGAAGGCGAAGAGGCGGAACTGGAAAGCGAGACGTTCCTGGACAACAGCGGCGCCGAGCAAGCGGTCAACCGCAAGAACATCATCACCGCCCTGCAGCAGCAGACCGCGTTCGACGGGTACAGCATCGCCGCGCAGTAAGGCGCCCCTCGCCACAAGGTCCTCAGGGACTGCCCCATGAGCCCCGCCATCAGTGCGGGGCTTTTTATTGCCCGTGATTCGGGCAAAACCGCGATTACTCTTCCAGTATCGACGCAGAACACCACTTCCCTTCACCCATGAGCACCACGGGTCCGCCTGCGGGGAGCGTCAACTCACTTTCCAGCCCAGACCTCAGTGGTGCAACTGCCGAGGTCATCATGAACACGCCCCCCTTGTATCGCCAACTGGCCAACCACTACCTGGACGCTATCCGCAGCGGCACCCTGAAAACCGGTGAACGCCTGCCCTCGATTCGGTTGATGATGGAAAAACACGCCGTCAGCCTGTCGACCGCCGTGCAGGTGTGCCGGGAGCTGGAAGACTATGGCGTGCTGGAAGCCCGGCCACGCTCCGGCAACTACATTCGCCAGCCCGACACTGTGCCCAGGCCCATCCCGACGACCTCGGCGCCAGCGCTGGATACCCGCGCGTATGTCGGCATTCATGAACAGGTCTGCGCGGTGCTCAAGGCCAGTCAGCGCGCGACGATCAAGGTCAATTTCGCCAGCGCCTACTGCGCGCCGCAGCTTTACCCACTGAAGACCTTGCAAGACAACATGATCAAGGCGCTGCGCTACGACGCCTGCCTGCTCGGCACCGCGGGCGGCGCCTGCGGCAACAGCGCATTGCGCAACATCCTGGCCCGGCGGGCACTGGCCAGCAAGACCCACCTGGCCCCCGAGCGGATCGTGATCACCAACGGCGCCACCGAGGCGATCAATCTGGCCTTGCGTGCGGTCACCCGCCCCGGCGACACCGTGGCCGTGGAGTCGCCGACCTTCTACGGTCTGCTGCAAATTCTCGAAAGCCTGAACCTGCGCGTACTGGAAGTCCCGGCCTCGGCCCATACCGGGCTCAATCTGCAGGCCCTGCAACGGCTGCTGCAAGGCCCCGAACGGGTCAAGGCGCTGATCGTCATCCCCAACCTGCAAAACCCGTTGGGCAGCATCATGCCCGACGCCAACAAGGCACGGCTGGTGAAACTGTGCGCCGAGCACGACACCGTGCTGATCGAGGACGACACCTACGGCGACCTTGTGGACACTGAGCAGCCGCTGTCCACGCTCAAACATTGGGATAGCACCGACAACGTGATCTATTGCGCCTCGCTGAACAAAACCCTGGCACCGGGCATGCGCCTTGGCTGGATCAGCGCCGGCAAATGGCACGACCGCGTGGAGATGCTCAAGCATACGCAGTCGCGCGGGTGCGAGGCGTTATCGCAACTGGCGGCCAGTGCGTTCATGAAGACCCCGTCCTACGAACGTTACCTGCGGCGGTTGAGGAAAACCCTGACCGTACAACGCGAGCAGATGAGCGCAGCGATCACCCGCTATTTTCCCATCGGCACCAGCGTGACCCACCCGCAAGGCGGCACGCTGTTATGGGTGGAACTGCCTCGCCGGCATTCATCGATGACGTTTTTTCACGACGCGTTGAAGGCCGGCATCCAGATTTCACCTGGGGATATCTTTTCCAATGCCCGGCGTTTCGATCACTTTGTGCGCATTGGCTGTGGCGCGCCGTATTCGCCGCGGATTGATGAGGCTTTGGCGACGTTGGGACAAATCCTGAAAAACCAAGGTTGAACACGAACCTGTGGGAGCGGGCTTGCTCGCGAAAGCGGTGTGTCAGGCACATCGTTGCTGGCTGTGCTGCCGCCTTCGCGAGCAAGCCCGCTCCCACAAGGGACTTTCGGTGGGCACAACATCGGTGAACGACAGCGACCAAATGTGGGAGCGGGCTAGCTCGCGAAAGCGGTGTGTCAGGCACATCGTTGCTGGCTGTGCCGCCGTCTTCGCGAGCAAGCCCGCTCCCACAAGGGACTTTCGGTGGGCACAACATTGGTGAACGACAGCGACCACATGTGGGAGCGGGCTTGCTCGCGAAAGCGGTGTGTCAGACACATCGTTGCTGGCTGTGCTGCCGCCTTCGCGAGCAAGCCCGCTCCCACAAGGGACTTTCGGTGGGCACAACATCGGTGAACGACAGCGACCACATGTGGGAGCGGGCTTGCTCGCGAAAGCGGTGTGTCAGGCACATCGTCGCTGGCTGTGCTGCCGTCTTCGCGAGCAAGCCCGCTCCCACAAGGGACTTTCGGTGGGCACAACATCGGTGAACGACAGCGACCAAATGTGGGAGCGGGCTAGCTCGCGAAAGCGGTGTATCAGGCACATCGTTGCTGGATGTGCCGCCGTCTTCGCGAGCAAGCTCGCTCCCACAGGGTTGTAGGTGATCTTCAGAGCGGATTCAGGTGCAGGCAAATGATATGCGGGTCATCATTCCAGTGCGGAAAACGCTCGGCAATCAGCGGGTCGTGGCCGGGGATGACATGGTCTTCGCTGTCGGCCAGACGGTCGATCTCAGTGAAGGCTTCAAGGGTTTGCGCCAGGTCATCGAGAATCGGAAACGGACTGCGCTCACGAATGTTGATCCACAAATGCGCGGCATCCGAGGCCAGCACGATCCAGCCGCGCTCAGTGTTCACCCGCACGACCTGACTGCCGGGCGTATGCCCGCCTACCGGATGCAGGGTCACGCCCGGAACGACCTCGACAACACCGTTGTGCAAACGCATCCGCCCTTCGAACAGCGGCGGCAACGCCGACATCACGTCCTCGACTTCGTAGGTTTTGTTCACCGTGCGATGGACCATTTTCGGCCCGGTGCAGAAACGCAACTCCGCGTCCTGCAAATGCACGGTCGCCTTGGGGAACAACCCGAGGTTGCCGGCATGATCCCAATGCAAATGGGTAAGGATCAGGTGCTCGACCCGGGCCGGATCGATATCCAGTTGCCGCAGGGATTCTTCCGGCAGGCGGTACATCTGACGATTGCGCCTGTGCGCCGTGGACGGTTGGAAACAGGTGTCGACCACGATCACCTGTTGTTCATTGCGGATGACCCAGAAGTAGTAGTCCAGCGGCATCGGCGCATTCGGATCACCGCAGCAGGCGTCGTAGAGAAAATTCTCCCTGGCGGTGCGCTGGGCGTTTGCACCGACACGGATGGCGAACACTTCGTACACAGGCGTGGACATAAGCACCTCCGGGTTCAGGCGACCGCCGTGGTTTTGAGGGTCGGACGAAAGTCGAAATCGATCTGGTCGCTGATACCCAGGTCATGGGCCAATTTATGCAGGCCACTGTAGTCACGCATGATGGTCGCATTCCTGTTGCTCTCGCGGGTGTCGGCAATGATCAGCGCCGCCTCCTCGACCCCGAGCTGCGTCAGAATCGCCTCCCACATGGAGTAGTCCTGAGCGATAAAAGCACTCAGCGCCACTGACAAGTTGCGTGCGAAAAATTCCCGTTGAGTGGGCTGCATGTTGGCGTACATGACCTTCGCCACTTCGGCCAGCACCTTGCTGTGGGCGTACTCGTCGCGGTTGTGCAGTTCGGCCACCCGGCGGTTCTGCGGCTGGATGGTCTGGTCGTCCGCCAGCAAGTCCAGATAGGCGTTGACGCTGATCTCGGCCACCACCGCAAACGTGATCGCCGCCAGATCCCGCTGCCATTGCTCGGGCAGTGCTTCACGCTGGGCTTTCAGGCGCAGGTAAGTGACGGAGGGTGGCAAGTCCAGATCCTGATCCAGCGCCCGGTCCAGTTTGGTCCGTTCGATGGCGCGCAGGTGCATCAGCGTGTGGTAGTGCTCGTCGATCAGGGTTTGTTGCATGGCCTCGCGAAAATGCCAGTCATCCTTGCCCAGGTACTGATTGGCGATGACACTGAGTGCCGGGTTGACCACGTGTTCTTCGGCGGTGACGGTGCGCAGGTTGTAGCCGATCCAGCCCCAGGTCACCACGCTGCTTTTGAGCTCGTCGCTCAAGGCCTGGAATTTCGGATGATGGAAGAACGGCACCATGCACTCCGGGTAGTCCGGCCGCGCGGGATCAAAAACTTCTTCCGCCTGGCCCCTGTCCGGCGAACACACTGTGGCGCGCTTGGTCCAGGCCTGGTTGAGCCGCACGATCAGTTGATGATCGACCTGGGCGATCTCGATTGCTGTTTGCATGACGCGATACCTGTAAGGCGCGTACCCGCCAGGGGGTACGCCAAAAGAATGTAGGGCGACGGAAAAATCAGGCCAGCCAATAGCGGGTCAGGTTGCGCGCCGGGTCAGTGTAACGACTGCGGGCGTGAATCATCCGCCAGTTGTCCCAAATCAGCAGGCATCCGTCGGGAATCAACACCGGAACGTTGTGCTCGACGAAGTACGCTTCGCCGAGCACGGCAAACCTGGCCAGCGGCGAGGTGTTGTTGGTCACCAGTGATTGCTGCAACGCTTCCTTGGACGGGTTCACGTCGCCGTAGTGAAACTGGTTGTAGCTGAAGCGGAAAATATCCCCGTCTTCCGTAGGCGTGAGGATGTATTCCTTGACCCGCCGCTGTCCCGGTTCACCCGGTTTGGCGGTGGCGACAAATTCTACCGGTGTGTCATCCAGCCACTCACGCAGTTGCGGTTCGCTGCGCTCCAGGGACTTGAGAAATTCATAACCGTCCACCAACCCGGTGTGCCCGCCTCCGCACCTGGCCTGTTTATGGCAATGCAACGCCAGATAGCGTGGCGGCGGCCCGTACACAGGCGCTTCAGTGTGCGGGCCGATGCCGTTCATGCTCTGGGAATATGGCAAGTCTTCGTAACCCGGCTTGCGGGTAATGGCAAAGGCCGTCTGGCCGTTGAACTGCGGAATGATCCGACCGAACTCGCACAAGGTGCCTACGACATCATCGGCAAATTCGTCCGGGATCAGCACCGTCCAGCCCAACGTCGACAGTTCTTCGTGACGATGGCCGAGCGAAATGCAAGGTTGAGACGCAACAATCCCTTGGTCTGACATGGTGAGATTCCTGGCGGGTTATCCGGCGTTGACGGTTGAGGTGTAAGCGGCGATGAAGTCGCGGCAGGCGTCACCCGGTCGATAATGCTGCTCATCGATGCTCTGCACCGGGGTGATTTCGGCGGCGGTGCCGGTGAGAAAACACTCATCGAAGTTGCCAAGCTCTGTAGGCAAAATCGTGCGTTCGACCACCTGGTAGTCCAGCGCTTTGGCCAGTTCGATCACGGTCTGGCGGGTGATGCCGTTGAGGAAACAATCCGGCAGCGGCGTATGCAACGTCCGGCCTTTGACGAAGAACACATTGGCGCTGGTGGCCTCGGCAACGTGGCCGCGCCAGTCGAGCATCAGCGCGTCGTGGTAACCCGTGTTCTCGGCGTCGTGCTTGCTCAGCGTGGCTATCTGGTAATGCCCGGAGGCCTTGGCCTCGAACGGGCTGCTGCTCGGTGGCGGGCGGCGCCAGCTCGCGGTCTTCAAGCGGATACCAGCCATGCGCGCCGCCGGGTCGAAATAGCTCGGCCACTGCCAGCACGCGATGGCCACATGCACACGGTTGAAACGTGCCGAGGTGGAGATCATCTCGCTGCCACGCCAGGCCACCGGGCGCAGGTAGCCGTCGACAACCTTGTTGCGTTGCAGCAGTTCATGGCTCGCCGCTTCCAGTTCAGCCATCTCATAGGGGATGGCAAAGTCCATCCATTGCGCCGAGCGATACAAGCGCTCGCTGTGTTCGCGCAGCTTGAAAATCCTGCCGTTGTAGACCCGCTCGCCTTCATACACGGTGCTCGCGTAATGCAGGCCATGGGTCAGCACATGCAACTGCGCCCGGGACCACTCGACGAACTCGCCGTCGAGCCAGATAACGCCCTCGCGCTGATCAAACGGGATACTGCTCATATCCATATCTCCCCATTGTTCATGAATTTTCCTACGCCGTTTCCAGCAACACGGGTATCAATTCCGGCACGGCGGTGAACTCGGTCTGAAAGAAGAACGCACGCTCGCCGAAGGCCGGTTGCAAGTCGTCGAACCAGGTCACTTGCGGATCGAAGCGCGCGTAGAACGTGCGCAACACCCATTGCGGATTGCGTGCCTGGAGGAACTGCAAGACGAAGACCTTTTCCCCGGCGACGGTCTCGATGCCATTGATCAACACCTTGCCGTAGAAGGTGCTCATGGATGGCCCGCGCACCGTTCGCGCCAGCCCCGATACCGTGCGGTACGCCGCCTGGAAGATCTCGAAGGCCCGGGCCAGCGGCATCGCGAAGTAGTGGCTGGGCCCGGTGTCACGCTCGACGAACATGTAATAAGGCACCGCCCCGAGCCGCACCCCTTCGGTCCACAGCGCCGCCCAGTCAGCGGGGTTTTCGTTGACGTGGCGGATCACCGGCGCCTGCATGCGCACCGTCGCGCCCGTCGAGCGAATACGCTCGATGGCCTGGCGGGCGATGGTCTGGCGGATCTCCACCGGGTGGTTGTAGTGGCCCATGATCGACAGGTTTTTCCCCGCCGCGACGATGCGCTGGAACAGCTCCAGCAGTTCAGGTGCATCTTTGTCGCTGACAAAACGCTGCGGCCAGTACGCCACGGACTTGGTGCCGATGCGGATGTTCTTCAGGTGTGGCAAATCCAGCAGCGGCTTGATGTAACCGGCCAGGGAGCGGGTGTTCATGATCATCGGGTCGCCGCCGGTAATCAGCACGTCGGTCACTTCGGTGTGCACCCTCAGGTAACTGACCAGCTCCTGGGACTCACGGGCGTTGAACTTGAGTTCTTCCTCGCCGATGAACTGCGCCCAGCGGAAACAGAAGGTGCAGTACGCGTGACAGGTCTGACCGGCACCGGGGAAAAACAGCACGGTCTCGCGGTATTTGTGCTGGATGCCCGGCAGGACCTTGCCGTTGAGGGTGACTCCGTTGTGGGTCAACTGCCCGGCCGGATGCGGGTTCATGCGCCGCCAGATCGCCTCGATCCGACGCTTGATCGCCGCGCTGTCGTCCTGCTCGATCAGTTGTTTGAGCGAGGCATATTCCTCCGCCAGCAACATGTCCTTGTGGGGAAAAGTCATGCGGAAAACCGGATCGTCGGGGATGTTGCTCCAGTCGATCAGCGTGCCCAGCACGTATTCGTTGGTGCGAAACGGCATGACCCTGGCCACCACGGTCATGGCCTCCTGCAACGCCGGCGTCAGCTTGTGCCAGTACGGTGTGTCGCGGATGGTGCGTGAGTTATAGGGTTTGTAGCGTTCGTGCTCCGACAGTCCTTGCATGGCCGCGCTCCTGGTGATTGCCCTGTTGTTACGCGATGGCCGGCGCTTTGCGCTCTATGTCCATCCACGCCCGAACGCTGTCGCGATCCCACTGGCGACGCACATATGCCGCGAGCCGTGCCGGCACCGGATCGCCGTTGGCAACCAGGCGGTTGAGCATGATTGCCAGGTCGGTGTCGGCAATGCTCCAGTCACCGAACAGATGCTCGGCGCCCTCTTCCAGCAAATGCCCGGCGACGAAGAACAAGCGCTCGACGGCGGCTTGGGCCTCGTCGGACAGCACGGTGTTTTTCTTGCCGAAGTACACCAGGTCAAACGGGCGCTCCTTGCGCACCACCAACAAGTCACTGCGCAACCAGGCCTGCAATTGACGGGCACGGGCGCGCTGGCGGATGTCCTGCGGATAGAGTTTTTTATGCCCCGGGGAGAGTTCATCGAGGTATTCGGCAATCGCCGATGATTCCGACAAGGCAAAATCGTCGTGAACCAGCGTTGGAATCTTGCAGGTCAGCGAAAGATTGCGATAAGTCGTCAGATAGTTTTCGCGTGCTTTTAGATCGACAGTAACAAGTTCAAATGAAAGTTGCTTTTCCTTGAGCGCCACAAAAGCCGACATCGCAAAAGCGCTGATATGATCGGCGCCGACATACAGTTTTAGCTTCCTGTTATCCATAGAACACTCCATTCACTGACTGCAGGGATTAACGTGCATTGGAAGTGATCGTAGTTAGTTGGATGAAGGCTGAATAGATACAGAATTTGCCTGATTCAATCGATACAGAAAGTTGTTTTTCACCGACAGATACGCAGCCAAAATCCCGGCAATAGCGCTGCAAAAGGCGATACCGGCAGCAGGTCTGAAAAACAGGAGCCAACGATAGTTGGCTCCCTTGGCTGATGCGCTGGGAAATTACGGCTGGGTGGTGATCAGTCCATGGCTGTCGGCAAAGTTCGAAAGCAGTGCCATTTGTGGCATGTTGCTCATGTTCAGCATCGCCAGAGGCTCGTGTTTACTGGTGTTGACGAAGCCGTGTCTGGTCCACGCCGGCACCAGTAGCACATCGCCATTACTGACGTTGACCCCGTCGGCATCGCCGAGGGTCAACACGCCGCTGCCGCACTGGATGACAAACAGATGCCACCAGGAATGGGCATGACCGTTGAGCGTCACACCGGGGTTCAGCCATTGCATGGCGATCGCCATGCCAGGCGTAACTTCACAGCCTTCAATGCTCTTGTCGTGAGCCAACGCGACAATATCAACGTCGCTGGCTTCAAGGGCCTCACGCATACTCGCTAGTTCGGTGCCTTTCCATACCTTGGGACTTGGCGCTCGATGGTGCAGGCTTTGACGAAAGTCCTTATATGAAAAAAATGCACCTTGAAAGTTATCCATTCGCACATCCTTTCTTATTATTCCCCATACTTTAGCGCCGAACCTTAAGTTAAGGATTCAGCGCTGTAAAGTCGGAAAACAACTTACACAACCGATGGGCGCAAGGCGGCAATCATGTCCACTTCTATCGCGGCATTCTTGGGTAACTGATAAACACCGACTGTGGTGCGCGTATGTTTGCCGGCATCGCCCAGTACATGGCTGAACACATCCGAGGCGCCGTTGGCCACTTCGCTCAAATCGACAAAGTCCGCCGTGGACCTCACATACACCGTTACCCGGATCAGTGACTTGATCTTGTCCAGCGAACCAATGGCATCGACGATCAACGCCAGCCCACGCATCGCACTGATGCTGGCGGCCGCCTGCGCATCAGCCATGGTGAGATCCAGTCCGACGCGGCCGGGGTAATGGATCTTGCCGTTCATGCGTGGCACCAGGCCGCTGATGTACAGCTCATCGTGATGACGGATCAACGGCGCGTAATGCCCGCCTGCGGTGTTTTCACCGTAAATGTCATAACCAAACTCTTTGGCCAGGGCGATGAAGCGTTCATCGCAGGTCATGTGCTGGATCATTGATCGAACCCTCTTGATCAGTAATGCAAAAAACGGGTGCTTGCTGGCTCAACACACGGCGCGAGTGACCGGTGCCAGGCAAGTCACCTCGATGCGTGACTCAATCACCTCGGCCAGACGCAACAGGTCGTTGCTCAGTTGCCCGTAGTGTTCGTTGAACAACACGATGTGGCCGATGAATGAGAAGTTGTCCTTGACCTGCGCGCTGACCGAGTCACCGATGCGCTTGACGTACTGGCCTTCCACCAGTTCAATGCGCAGCGAACGGGCCACGGTAGCGATGTCGGGCGTCGCCCGCAGGATGCCGCCGGCCGGCGCCCTGAGCAGGCGAATGCCGCAGTAGCCGCGGGCCACTGGCTCATGCTGTTCGGTCTTGCCTTCCACCGCCCAGCGCACCCAGCGTTCCCACGGATCGAAATTGACGAAGGCGCGTTTGGCCAGGTCCCAGATGTGCATGCCGCCGGGGCGCATGTTGGTTTCCACGGCCGAGGTCAGGTTGTCGCTGCGCAGGAACACTTCGTTGTGCCAGGCACCGTTGTCCTGGGAGACCAGCGCCGACATGTGCCGGCCAGCCGCCATCAGCCGCGCCTGCACGTCCACCGACAACGGCGCAGGCACCACTTGCTGGATCTCGGCGCGGTAGGCGCCTTCGGTGGTGGTTTTTTCCGTCACCCAGGTGCTGCCGGCCACACAGTCCCAGCTGTATTCACGGGCGTTCTGCACCAGCGCTTCAAGGACGATGCCGCCTTCGCGGTAAGGCTTCAGGGCCAGCCAGGCGTCATCGCATTCCGAAGGGTGATGGATGACGCGACAGCCCCGGCTCGCACCTTCGCAGGCCGGTTTGATGAAGGCCTTGCCGCCCAGTTCGACGACGCGCTGGCGCAGTTCCGACAGGTTTTCGACCCGCGTGGAAAACACCGGCCGGTATTCTCCGGGGGAGGTGCTGGCCGCCGCTTCGAGCCGACGGAAGATCTGCTTGTCCAGGCCCGCCCCCGCTTCTTCCAGGGTAATGCCCGGCAGGCCGAAGTGAGTGGCCAGCGCTGCACCGAGCAGCACGCCGCGATCGGAGAACGGAAGTACGCCGATCAGCTTCCAGCTGTCGGCATTCAGGCACCCCACCACCAGTTCAAGGGATGCCGACACATCTTCTTCCGCCAGCGAAGTGCTGCAGACGTGATCGGCCACCTGGTCGTCATGGGGTTGAATTTGCTCGACCAGCAGGATGAGCCTGGCGTTGTAGAGCGACTTGCACAGCTCGCGCAGTTTCTGGATGTCGTGAACCCGATTGCCGTTGTAACCGACCACTACTACACATGAAGTCGTATTCATAATGCCCCTGACCTGCAAAGTGAAAACCGCAACGGCGATGACTCAGTCATGCAACGACGCATTGGATTTACGGTTGAGCCAGTACCAGGCCAGGATCCCTGCGGCACCGATGGCGGCCAGCACCAGCGCGTTGTACGGCGCCGGCACCACACGCATGATCAACACGGTCAGCCCGGCCCCGACGCCCAGGGACACTTCCTTGACGAACATGTTGTTCTGTTTGACGGAGAAGTAATCGAGGTAGCTGAAGGCGCATTCGGCAATGGACAGCAGCGCCACCCAGACCAGCGCCCCGGCGAGGGTTTCGACCTGGAACGCGGCAGGCGAAGACAGCACCGCAAAACCGCCGACGATGATCCCGATCACCGCCACAACCTTGTAGCGCCCGGTGCGCTCGATCAGCTTCATCACCGGCACTTGGGCGAAGACCACCACGGCGCTGTTGAGGATCAGCATCAAGCCGTACCAGGCCGGCAACTCGCCGGTCTTGAGCAGGATTGCCTGTGGCAGGATCGAGAACACCCCGAACAGCTTGATGCCCATGATGATCCCGGCGATCACCCAGGGCAGTTTATTGCCCCAGTTGCTGCCGACCTGAGTGGCCGGGCGGGCTACCACCGGCTCGGTGGTGAAGGTCGCGCCGAGGGCGATCGGCAGGCACAGCAACACGAACGCCGCCGCGCCGAGGAAAAACATCGTCGGCGTGAGAAGCGGCGACAGCAGGATCAAACCGGCCACCAGGCTGCCCATGTTCATGGCTACGCGGTTGTAGGCCGCGCCTTCCTTGGTCTGGGCCGCTTCGCTCTTGATCAGGTAACCGGCAATGGCAATGCCGTAGGCAAACAACGCGGCAGCAAACATCACCATGCCTTGATTGCTGGTCAACGCCAGCAGTACCAGGCCAAGGCCGGCACACAGCAGCGTGACGCTCAGGGAACGACGGCCAAGTACCAGTAAAGTCAGGGGCAACAGCAGCAACAAGGCGCGATATCCAAGGGCCAGGATGCTGTTGGTGGCCGTGTCGAGCCAGACGTTGGCCTTGCCCAGTACCGCGAACAGCGAGACGGCGGTGATGATCCGGATCGTGAATAACCGCAGGTTAATGACCGGTTTAGCCACCGCGACCGTTGTTTCGACACTCATGCAGCACCTCAGGAACCGGGTGAACGCCCGCCGACAAAGGCTGACATTCAGAAAAGTCTGTAAGGGCATGGTAGAGAGAGAGGCTTGTCCTGATCAGGGCAAGTTCGTATAGAATCCAACGAACTTTACTGCCGGAGAGACCAGTAAAATGCAGGTTCAACGTGCAGTCATTGCCGCCATTGAATTCCAGCCCGGTGCGCCGCTGGTGCAGCAGATCGTCGATCAGCTGACGCATGCCATCAGCACCGGGGGCCTGCCCCACGGCGCCAAGCTGCCGCCGATTCGCGAACTCTCCGACTTGATGAACGTGGGCAAGTCCACGGTGGTCGATGCACTGGACCGCATGCGGGCCAAAGGGCTGGTGGTGTCGCGCCAGGGCTCCGGGCATTACGTGCATCGCTCCGAAGCGGCGCTGAAAAGCGGCACCGGCCCGGACCTGCAACCCCAGGACACCCTCAGCGTGATTCGTCGCGCCTTGCTGCTGGACAACGGCGCGCTGCGCCCCGGCTGCGGTTTTCTGCCGACCTCGTGGCTACCCGCCGAAGAATTGCAGAAAGCCGTGCGCAGTACCCTGCGAGCAACGTCGTTGCGCATGGGTGAGTACGGCGTGGCCGGCGGTTACTTGCCGTTGCGCCAGGCCCTGCGGGTGAAACTGGCGACCTTCGGCATCGAAGCGCCGGTGGACCAGATCATCACCACCGCCAACACCATGCAGGCCATCGACCTGCTGATGCGCCTGCTGGTCAAACCCGGCGACACCGTACTGCTCGACGACCCCTGCTACTTCAACATGCACGCCAATCTGGCGCTGCACGGGGCCAAGGTCATCACCATCGCACGGGATTGCGACGGCATGGACCTCGACGCCTTCGAGCAACTGCTGATCGCCCACAAACCCGTGCTGTACATGACCAACAGCACGCTGCATAACCCCACCGGCCACTCGTTTACCCCGGCCCAGGTTTACCGCTTGCTGGAACTGAGCCACCGCCATGGCTTCCACATTGTCGAAGACGACCTGTACTGCGACATCCAGCAACGCCGCACCCCGCGCCTGGCCGCCAGCGGGCTGGACAACGTGAGTTATGTCTCCGGCTTCTCCAAGACCCTGACCGCCAACAGCCGGGTCAGCTACACCGTTCTCTCGCCACAATTGGCGGCGCGGATGGTCGCGTTGAAAATGGCCTGCGGCGGGGTTACATCGGAACTGGCGGAGCAGATCACCTGCACCATGCTCAGCGACGGCAGCTATGCCAAGCATGCGCGGCGCACGGTGGATCGGCTGTATGAATCGAACAGTCGTGTGGCCAGTTGGTTGGCGGAGGCTGGGTGTTCGCTTTCCTCGCTTCCCGGAGAAGGGGTGTTTATATGGGCGCGGTTGCCGGACGGCCTGCATGCCGAAAACCTGGCTCGCCAGGGGCTGGAGAACAATATGGTATTGGCGCCGGGCACCTTGCTGAGCAAAGGGCCGGATGCCAGCCAGTTCCTGCGCTTCAATGTGGCGCACAGCGATAGCTTGCAAGTGCGCGAGCGGTTTTTCCGGTTGCTTGAAAAATAAAGCAAGTAACCGACGACCACCGACCTTGTGGGAGCGAGCTTCCTCGCGATGAGGCCGTCACATTCAAAATTGATGTTGCCTGACACGCCGCCATCGCGAGCAAGCTCGCTCCCACAGGGGTCCGCGTCGTACTCGATATCAGCGATGACGTTAGTCCAATGTGGGAGCAGGCTTGCTCGCGAAGAGGCCGTCACATCCAGCATCAATATTGCCTGACACACCGCCTTCGCGAGCAAGCCCGCTCCCACAGGGGGCCAGCGTCGTACTTAAAACTGGTGGCAGCACGGCCCACCAGAATTGCCCCAACAAAATGTATGGTCAGCCCATCTCCTGCAACCCCATGGGCTGTTTTCGGTAAAGCTGGCTTGCGCTAATGTATCCGGGCTCGTAGTGAGCGTTGCGCTAACAACGCTCGGCCCTCGATGAGTAGCCGC
>NZ_JAHBDE010000025.1:0-63788 GCF_019956175.1 Pseudomonas sp. BF-R-30
TCCCGAACTCAGCAGTGAAACGATGCATCGCCGATGGTAGTGTGGGGTTTCCCCATGTGAGAGTAGGTCATCGTCAAGATTAAATTCCGAAACCCCTATCTGCGTATGCAGGTAGGGGTTTTGTTTTTGGCCCCCCTGTAGGAGCGAGCCCGCTCGCGATGAACCCGAGCGCACAGCGGGGTACCAGATTTCCCGCGTCATCGTTGGCGTCCATCGCGAGCGAGCTCGCTCCTACAAGGTCATTGTAAAAAAAATCACATAAACCTGACTCCGCGCTTTTGCTAAGGTGCAGCTCATTTTTAATGGACTGAGTTTGCGCCCACGGATCGGCATTCTTTTCAAAGAGTTGCTGTAGAAATGCCCGAACCGATACCCATCAAGGACCACGAGAAAGAGACACGTCTGGTCAATAAAAGGCTGATGGCCTGCGGCTTGTTCGTTGCCGCTGTCACCTGTGCGCTGGTAGTGCGCCTGTATGTCCTGCAGGTAGTCGAGTTCGACTATCACTCAACCATCTCCGAAAACAATCGCGTACATGTCCTGCCAATTACACCGACTCGCGGGTTGATCTACGACCGCAACGGCGTACTCCTCGCGGATAACCGTCCCAGCTACAACCTGACCATCACCCGCGAACGTGCTACCGATGTAAACGAAGAGCTGGACGAGGTAGTCAATCTCCTGCATTTGCCCGCTGAAGACCGCTCGCAGTTCGACAAGGCGATGAAGCAGGCACGTCACCCCTTCGTACCTGTGACGTTGTTCTATGAACTGAGCGAAGAGCAAATTGCCGTACTCGCCGTCAACGAGTTCCGCTTGCCGGGCCTCGATGTCGAGCCGCAGTTCGTTCGGCATTATCCATTGGGCGAGCACTTCGCCCATTCGGTCGGCTACGTCGGACGTATCAACGAGAAAGAGTCAAAGGCTCTGGATACCGTGGAGTATCGAGGCACCCAATCCATCGGCAAGACCGGGATTGAAAAATTCTACGAGAAGCAACTGCACGGCCATGTCGGTTATGAGGAAGTCGAAACCAATGCCCAGGGCCGCGTGCTACGAGTGCTCAAGCACACTGACCCGGTGCCAGGCGAAAACATTGTCCTGAGCCTCGACGTCAAGCTTCAGGAGGCCGCCGAGCAAGCCTTGGGCGATCGCCGTGGCTCGGTGGTCGCACTGGATCCCTCGACCGGTGAAGTGTTGGCCATGGTCAGCAACCCGAGTTTCGATCCGAATCTGTTCGTCACCGGTATCAGTTCCAAGGAGTACTCCACACTACGGGACTCCATCGACCGACCGCTGTTCAACCGTGTGCTGCGCGGTCTCTATGCGCCGGGTTCGACCATCAAGCCGGAAATGGCAATCGCTGGCCTCGATGCCGGTGTCGTCACGCCACAGACCCGTGTGTTCGACCCCGGTTATTACCAGCTGCCGGATTTCGATCACAAATACCGCAACTGGAACCACAGCGGCGACGGCTGGGTGGACATGGATGCGGCGATCATGCGTTCCAACGACACCTACTTCTATGACCTGGCACACAAGCTCGGTATCGATCGTCTGCACGACTACATGGCCATGTTCGGACTGGGCGAGAAAGTCTCCCTGGACATGAATGAAGAGTCCCCCGGCCTGATGCCATCCCAGGCCTGGAAACGCGCCACCCGTCGTCAGGCCTGGTTTCCGGGCGAGACGGTGATTCTCGGTATCGGCCAGGGCTACATGCAGGTCACGCCACTGCAGTTGGCCCAGGCGACGGCGCTGATTGCCAACAAAGGCGTGTGGAATCGCCCGCACCTGGCCAAAACCGTGGACGGTGTCGCGCCGGTGGATGAGCATCCGATGCCGAACATTCTGCTCAAGGATCCTCGCGACTGGGAGCAGGTCAACCATGGCATGCAGATGGTGATGCACGATGCCCGCGGGATTGCCCGGGCCGCAGCCGCGGGCGCGCAGTACCGTATCGCCGGCAAGAGTGGTACCGCGCAAGTGGTGGCGATCAAGCAGGGTGAGCGTTACAACCGGGAGAAAACCCGCGAGCGTAACCGCGACAACGCCTTGTTCGTCGGCTTTGCCCCGGCCGAGCACCCGAAAATCGTGATTTCGGTGATGATCGAAAACGGCGAGGCCGGTGGTCGCGTCGCCGGGCCGGTCGTGCGGGAGATCATGGACGCCTGGCTACTTGATCAGGACGGGCACCTCAAGCCGCAGTACGCAGCGCCGGGAAAGGCACCGGGCGATCCTCACGTCTGAACCTTCATGGCTTCACAGCACAGGCTCACGGATGCTGAGCATGTGCTGGAAGCTCTCGAGGAACACCGATTCGGCCTGGCTCATCTTCTGTTCGCGATTCCACAACAGCTGGATATCGAAATCCACCACCCCGTCTTCCGGCGGCAAGCGCCAGAGCAGACCTTGCTCGACATCCCGGCGCACCAGATGGGTGGGCAAGGCGCCGATGCCGTAACCCGCGCAGATCAAGCGGTAAATTTCTTCGAAACTGGTGGAGGAGGCTACGATCTTGCCGGTGAAGCCTTGCTGGTCGCGGAACAGCGTCAGGGGTGAAAGATTGCCGCCGAGTTGATCGCTGGTGAAGCTGACGAAGTTTTCCGCCGCCAGTTGTTCCAGGGTCAGATTCTGTTGCCCGAACAGCCGGTGACGTTGGCCACAAAAGTAAGCATAGGTCTCGCGAAACAGTACCCGTTGTTCCAGTCGTGGCTGTGGCAAGCGGCACAGGCCAACGCCGACTGTCGCAGTTTTTTGCAGCAGCGAACTGATGATGTTCGAGCTGCCCATCACCTCGACTTCCAGCTCGATTTTCGGATGGGTTTCATGGAAATCAGCGAGAAAGTCATCGTAATGCCGAGCCTGCACACCGCTGACGGTGAGGATGCGGATCTTGCCCACCACGTCGTCGTGGCGACTCTCCACCACCGTCCCCAGGCGTGAAATATCTCCGTAGATATCCGCCGCTATGCGCAGGACTTCTTCCCCGGTTTCCGTCAGATCAAAGCGTCGTCCGCTGCGGGCAATCAACACGCATTCCAGTTGTTCTTCCAGTCGTTTCAGCGCCTGGCTGACGGCCGACTGGGTGATGTGCAGTCGCGCGGCGGCACGGCTCATGCTGCCTTCCTGGCCGATGACCAGATAGGTGCGCAGCAGGTTCCAGTCGAGGCGGTCATTGAGAAAGCGGCGGCCGACCCACGGGTTGGAATTGGAAGGCATAAAACCTCATGCAGTAGCAGTGCTAATAGTAAAGATAAGGAATTGAAAATTGACTAATCCTGGCATGGAAGCGATAAAGCCCACAAGTGCCACAGAGCGCAACCGTCATCAGCCTTAACACCTGCCCAAAAACTATAAGTACACAGGGTCCTTGCATGCACACTACTCCCCAACCGCGCCGAGCCGCGGCCGCTGCCTTCATTGGCACGACCATCGAGTTCTACGACTTTTACATCTACGCCACCGCGGCGGCGCTGGTCCTTGGGCAAGTGTTCTTCCCCAGCAGCGACCCGGTCATGAGTACCCTGGCGGCGTTCGGCAGTTTCGCTGTCGGCTTCATTGCCCGTCCCATGGCCGGGATGGTGTTCGGTCATCTGGGCGATCGTCTCGGGCGCAAGAAAATGCTGTTGGTGACCATGGCCTTGATGGGCGTCGCCACGGCGGGTATTGGCCTGTTGCCGAGCTACGCCAGTGCCGGCATCTGGGCACCCATTGGTCTGATCGTGCTGCGTGTCATTCAGGGCATTTCGGTCGGTGGTGAGTGGGGTGGGGCGGTGTTGATGGCGAGCGAACACGCGCCGGCCAAGCGCAAGACGTTCTACGCATCGTTCGCCCAGCTCGGCAGTCCCGCCGGTTTGTTGCTGGCACTGATCGCTTTCCGTCTGGTGACGTCCCTTGAACCAGAGGATTTCCTCGCCTGGGGTTGGCGCTTGCCGTTCCTCGCCAGCGGCGTGTTGATGATGGTCGGGCTGTTGATCCGTTCCGGCGTTCACGAGTCGCCGGAATTCGCCAAGGCCAAGGACAACAACGAGACCGCCAAATACCCGGTGATGGACGTGATCCGTACCTGCTGGCGGCAGATCCTGTTCGCCGCCGCTGCCGTGACCATCGGCTCGGCCGGGTTCTTCTTCACCAACACCTTCATGATCACCTATGTCACCCAATATCAGGGCATAGCCCGATCGACGATTCTCGATTGCCTGTTTCTGGTGACAGTCATCCAGTTGCTCTCACAACCGCTCTCGGCGCTGATCGCCGAACGTATCGGCGAAGGTCGTTTTCTCAAATGGGTCGCGTTGCTTTGCATGGTCACGCCATACCCGATGTTCCTGCTGGTAGGCACGCAGAACATTGTGTTCATGACTGCCGGTATTGCCCTGGCAGTGGTGATTCTCTCGGCGCTGTACGCGGTGATCGCCGGCTACATGACCCAGGCCTTCCCGGTGCACCTGCGCTACTCGGGCATTTCCATCGCGTACCAATTGGCTTGCGCCGTGGCCGGCGGCACCACGCCGCTGATCGGCACCCTGCTGGCCAGCAAGTTTTCCGGACAATGGTTGCCGCTGGCGGTGTTCTTCACCTTGCTCTCGGCCCTGTCCCTGATCGGTGTTTGCGGCCTGGCCCGCCTGCGCGCCAACCCGGTCGTCACCCACGCTGCTAAAGAGGTGTATTCGTGAGTAAACCTGCACACATCGACCCGGTTGAATGGCAAGCCCGTTGCGAACTGGCTGCGCTGTATCGACTGGTCGCGCACTTTCGCATGACCGACCTGATCGACACCCATATCACCCTGCGGATTCCGGGGCCTGAGCATCACTTCCTGATCAACCGCTACGGGGTGATCTTCGACCGCATGCGCGCCTCGGACCTGGTGCGCATCGATCAGGAAGGGCGGGTGGTCGACCCGGAGTACGCGGGCCATCGGGTCAACGCTGCCGGCTTCGTGATTCACTCGGCGATCCACATGGCGCGTCCGGACCTGAACTGTGTGATCCATACCCACACGGCGGCCGGCATGGCGGTCGCGGCGCAGAAGCAGGGCCTACTGCCGATCAGTCAGCATGCGCTGAAGTTCTACGGCAAGCTGGCCTATCACACCTATGAGGGCATCGCGCTGTCGCTGGATGAGCGCGAGCGCTTGATTGCCGACCTCGGTCCGCACCGGGCGATGATCCTGCGCAACCACGGTTTGCTGGTGGGTGGATCGGGCGTGGCCCAGGCGTTCCAGGAAATCCACTTCCTGGAGCGGGCCTGTCAGGCCCAGGTGCAGGCGCTGGCTGGTGGTTCGGCACTGCATTACCCGTCGCCGGAAGTCTGCGCGCACACCGCCGAGCAGTTCGACCGTGATGAGCAGGACAACATCATCGACCTGGCCTGGGAGGCCGCCCTGACGTTGATCGAATCCCAGCGCGAGTCATATTTGTCATGAACGCCGTCATCAACACTGTGGTTCTGCTGTCCCGCGACACCTTGCTGCTCAAGCAATTGCAGGCGGCGTTTGCCCGCAGTGCGCCGCAGCTCACCGCCGTGCTGGCCGACGATTCCCGGGCCGCCAATGCACAGATGGCGGCGTGCTGGTTTCCCTTGCCGGGCAGTCTCGGCGCATTGCCGAACCTGCAGGTGATTCACTCGGTGGCCGCCGGTATCGATCACCTCGATCACGATCCGTCGTGCCCGGATCTGCAGGTTTGCCGTGTGGTCGACCCGGGCCATCGCCAGGGCATGACCGAGTACGTGCGCTGGGCGGTGATCCACTATCACCGCGGTTTCGATCAGGTGTTGTCGCACCAGCGGGAGCAACGCTGGGAGCGGCCGCTGCAACGGGCGGCGGGGCAGTTCAAGGTCGGTGTGATGGGGCTCGGATCGCTGGGCAGCGCGATTGCTCTGGATCTGGTCGCAGCCGGTTACGACGTGCGCGGCTGGGCGCGGCGCAGCAAGGACTTGCCCGGTGTGCGCACGTTCGCCGGGGGTGATGCGTTGCATCCTTTTCTCGACGGCGTCGAGTTGCTGATCAACCTGTTGCCACTCACCAGCGAAACCCGCGGGATTCTCGGACGAGCCACTTTCGAACAGCTCGCCAGCGGCGCGGCACTGATCAACTGTGGCCGGGGCGGTCATTTGAATATCGACGATCTCGAACAGGCCTTGGCGAGCGGGCACTTGCGCGGCGCCTTGCTGGATGTGTTCGAGCAGGAACCGCTGCCGGTCGATCACCGGCTGTGGACGATGCCCGGTGTCACCATCACCCCGCACATGGCCTCGGCGGCTTCCCATGACTGTATTGCCGAGCAAGTGGCGGAGAACTTCCGTCGATTGAATGCTGGCGAGCCGTTACTCAACTGTGCCGACCGAGTATTGGGATATTGAACTAACACACCCCTGTAGGAGCGAGCCCGCTCGCGATGGTCGTTAACGATTTCGCGTGTTTGCCGGTTAAACGCGGTGTTCTTGAGTTCATCGCGAGCAGGCTCGCTCCTACAGGAACCAGCTTCCCGTAAGCCATAACAACAACCGTCGCCTCAACCGTTTTACTGCCAGTTAAAAACAATTAAATAAATTCCTGGAGACAGTGATGAGCGATCTTTCGTCCGCAGAAAAGTCCGGCGCACCACCGGAAGTTGCAATCAGCATGAAAAAAGTCGCGGTGGCCAGTGTGATCGGCACCACCGTGGAGTGGTACGACTTGTTCGTGTTTGCCACGGCTTCAGCGCTGGTGTTCAACAAAGTGTTCTTCCCGGATTTCGTGCCGCTGATCGGAACGCTGCTGGCGTTCGGCACCTTCGCTTCGGCGTATCTGGCACGGATTGTCGGCGCGGCGTTGTTCGGGCATTTCGGTGATCGCCTGGGGCGCAAGTCGATGCTGTTGATCTCGCTGCTGACCATGGGCGCGGCCACCTTCGCCATCGGCTTGTTGCCTGACTTTGCAACCATCGGTATCTGGGCGCCGATCCTGTTGTTGCTGCTGCGGGTCGTGCAAGGCCTGGCATTGGGGGGCGAATGGGGCGGGGCGGTGCTGATGGCGGTGGAGCATGCGCCGGCCAACAAGCGTGGCTTGTACGGCTCCTGGGTGCAGATCGGTGTGCCGGCCGGGACCATGATTGCCAACCTGGCATTCCTGTTGATCGCGGCGTGGCTGTCCCCGGAGGATCTGTTGGCCTGGGGGTGGCGTATTCCGTTCCTGGCCAGCGTGTTGCTGATCGCCGTCGGTTTGTATATCCGCCTGAACATCTCGGAAACCCCGGCTTTCAACAAGGTCAAGGAAGCCGAAGTGCAAGTGAAAATGCCGTTGGCGGAAGTATTCCGCAAATACTGGAAGCAAGTGCTGCTGGGGGGTATTGCCACCATGTCCACGGGCGCTTCGTTCAACATTATCGTGGCGTTCGGCTTGACCTATGGCACACAGAACCTCGGCTTCAGCCGCAGCGTGATGCTCGGTGTGGTGCTGCTGTCCTGCGCCTGGTGCATTGTCATGTTGCCGGTATTCGGTGCGCTTTCGGATCGCTTCGGACGCAAACCGATCATTGTCGGCGGCATCATCGCCGAAGCGCTGGTGGCGTTCCCGATGTTCTGGCTGATGGACACCAAGGAGCTGTCGATGGTGGTGTTCGGTTATCTGTTGTTGATGACCGCGTTCGCCGCCAACTACGGGCCGATCGCGACCTTCCTCGCCGAGCTGTTCGGCACCCGGGTGCGTTATTCCGGTTTGTCCATCAGCTACATGTTATCCGGCCTGCTCGGCAGCGCGGCGACGCCCATCGTCACCACGGCATTGCTGGCCGCGACGGGCAAAGGCTCGTCGGTGGCCTGGTACATGATCGGTGCGGCATTGATTTCCCTGGTGGCCCTGTTGCTGTTGACCGAGACCTTCAAGAAGGACATCAGCGAGATCCCCAGCGTCGTCCCCACAGACGATCCGGCCCCCGGTAAACCCTTCAAATCGGCTACGGCCTGACATCTGGAGTTCTACAACATGCGCAGAATTCAATCGGCCCCGGGCTACATCGGCCCGGTCGGGCCTTACTCCCAGGCCGTGGTCAGCGGCCACCTGGTGTTCACCGCCGGGCAGATTCCGGCCCACGGCAGCCTCGACGAACAGCCTGCTGATTTCCCCGAGCAGGTACGGCAAACCTTGCGCAACCTCGAAGCGATCCTGATCGAGGCGGGCTCCGGTTTCAGCCATGTGATCAAGGTCAATGCCTACCTGACCGACCCTGCGCAACTGGAGCCGTTCAACGCCGTGTACCGCGAGTTCCTGGGCCATGCGCCACCGGCGCGCACCACGGTGTGCGTGGCATTGTGGGGCGTATCGCTGGAGATCGACTGTGTTGCCGAACTGATTGCCGGGGAGCCGCAGCATGGATGAGTCGCAACTGATCGAACAGCTCAAGGCCGTGAGCTTTCCGACCCTCGGGCACTTTCTCGAAGAGGGTTTTGCCGATCCGCAACTGCGGGCCATGGTGCCCAATGTGAAAGTCGTTGGCCGTGCGTTGACCCTGAAACTGGTGGGCGCCGATGCCATTGCCGTCAACCGGGCCCTGGCGCAAATCAGGCCGGGCGACGTGCTGGTGATCGACACCGGTGGCGATCATCGGCATGCGCCGGTCGGTGCGGTGACCAGTTGCGCGGCACGCTTTGCCGGCGCTGTGGGTATTGTGGTGGACGGCGCAGTGACCGATCTGCTGGAGCTGCGTGAAGCCGGGTTGCCGGTGTTCGCCCGAGGCACCAGCCTGTTGACCACCAAGCTGCACGGTCATGGCGACAGCGCCATCAATCAGCCCATCCACTGCGCCGGCGTGACGGTGCAGCCGGGGGATTGGGTGCTGGCGGACGACAACGGCGTGTTGTTTCTCGACACGGTATCGGCGGTGGCAGTCATCGATCAGGCGCTGGCTTCGGATCGCAGCGAGCCGCGCTTGCTCGAACGCTTGCAGGCCGGTGAACCGGTGACGCAAGTCTTGCGCGTTTAGTCCGTCAGCCGTTGTTGCAGGCTTTCGAGAAAGATCGTCTCGGCACGGCTCATGCGCTGTTCGCGGTTCCACAGCAAATGAATGTCCACATCGGCAATCCCCTCGTGGGGCGGCAGGCGCCAGAGCAATCCGGCGTCGACGTCGGCCGCCACCACGTGTTCGGGCAGACAGCCGATACCGAAGCCGGCGATCACCAGTCGCCGGACTTCTTCCAGGCTCGGTGAGGACGCGACGATGCGACCACTGAAACCCTGCTGATCGCGAAAAATCGTCAGCGGCGAGAGCATGCCGCCGATCTGGTCACTGGTGAAACTGACGAAGTTCTCCCGTTGCAAATCCCCTTCGGCGACGTCCTGCTGGCCGAACAGCCCATGGTGCTTGCCGCAGAAAAAAGCATAGCGTTGACGCAGGAACAAGCGCTGCTCCAGGCGTGGCTGCGGGCGCCGATTGAGGCTCAGGCCGAGGGTCGCGGTTTTTTCCTGGAGGGCGCTGACGATGTCGGAACTGCGCATCACGTCGACTTCCAGGTCCACTCGCGGGTATTGGCGATGGAAGTCGGCGAGAAAGTCATCAAAGCGCTCGGAGAAGATCCGGCTGATGATCAGCAACCGCACTTTGCCGATCACTTCGTCGGCCGGTTGTTCCAGCACGCTACTGACCTGGGACATTTGCCCGTAGATTTCTCCGGCCAGGGCGAAGATCTGCTCGCCGACTTCAGTCAGGGCAAAACGTGGCCCGCGACGGGCAATCAATTGGCGGCCCAGTTGTTCCTCCAGGCGCTTGAGCGCCTGACTCACTGCCGGTTGCGTCAGGTGCAGGCGGGCGGCAGCGCGGCTGATGCTCTGCTCCTGGCCAATCACCCGAAAGGTGCGCAGCAGGTTCCAGTCCAGGCGGTCATTGAGCAGACGTTGCATAGGCGGTCAGCAGAAAGTCGGGGGGGCTAATAGGGAGAGTCGACGGCTTGCACACATCCTGCGCAAGCCATGGAAAATCTACAGTCGCGGGATCGTAACACTGTTAGAGCGCAGCAGCAGAGACAACTCGGATCTGCAAAAAAATCTCATGCGTAGGCGAGGGCTTTTTCTTCCAGCAGTTCCTCATACAGCGCTGCCCATTTGCGACCCATTTCGTCCGCGGTAAACAGATTTTGATAACGGGCCTGCGCCTTCTCGCCCATTTGCGCCGCCAGCACCGGGTTTTCCCAAAGCGTGCGCATCGCCTCGCGAAACGCCGATGGATTGCTCGGTGGCACCACCAGCCCGGTCTCGTTATGGATGTTGATGTAACTGGTGCCAGTGCCAATTTCACTGGAGATCATCGGTTTGCCATACATCGCGCCTTCCAGCAGCGAAATGCCAAAGGCTTCGGAGCGCAGGTGCGACGGGAACACCACCGCATAACTCAACTCGAGCAAGGCGACCTTGTCTTCGTCGCCCAGGAACCCGAGAAAGTGCAGGTTCCGCAGGCCCAGCGCCCTGGCCTGGGCATGCAGCTCCGCTTCCAGCGGGCCGGCGCCCACGATCACCACGGGATAGTTCAGCCCCTGCATCGCTTCAAGCAGGATGTGCAGCCCCTTGTAGTAGCGCATCACACCGACGAACAGGAAGAACTTGTCCCCCAGCTTCTGGCGCCAGCGCTCGGTCCGCGCCGCGTCTTGCGTCGGATAACCCGACTTGTCCAGGCCATAGGTGATGACACGGGTCTTATCGTGGTAGTCCTTGAGCACGTCGCTGGTGTGAAAGTAGTTGGGGGACGCCACGGCGATTCGATCCGCGCTGTCCAGGAACCGACGCATCAACGGACGGTACAGTTTGAGCAGATGGCGTTGGCGAATGATGTCGGAGTGGTAACTCACCACGCTGGGCTTTTTGATGTCGCTGACAAAATGCACCAGGTCCATGAAGGGCCAGGGGAAGTGATAGTTGACCACGTCGGCTTCAGCCGCGAGCTCTCGAAACTGCTTGAACACGCTGTAGGAAAAACCGGTGGAGGCGAGTTGAAAATCCATCCTGGCCTGATGCACCTGGTGCTCGCGGATCTGCAACACGCCCGGTGCCGGATTATTGCTCAGGGTCAGCACAGTGCTGTCGACACCATGGCGCGCGCCACTTTCGCTCATCTGGAAAATGACTTGTTCGATGCCACCCATGGAGTCGGGCAAGTAGGTTTTATAAAAGTGCAGAACGCGCATATCAGTTCTCCATTGCCTGGCGGTAGGCGCGGGCGGTCACCGTCGCGCAACGCTCCCAGGAAAAAAGCTTCGCTCGCTGCAAGCCTGCCTCGCGACAGACCTGCCAATGCGCCGGGTCGTCGATCAACCGCAGCAAGGCATCGCGCAAGGAGTCGGGGTCGTGCGCCTTGATGTAGTTGCCGGCATCGCCAGCGACCTCCGGCATCGCCGACTCACCCGTCAGAATCACCGGAGTGCCACTGGCCATGGCTTCCAGCACCGGCAGGCCGAACCCCTCGTACAACGAAGGGAAGACCAGCGCCCGGGCTCCGGCCAGTAGCTGCGCCAGATCGTCGTCCGACAAGTACCCCAGAAGGCACACATGACCTGACGCGAGGGCCGAACGTAATTCGTCGTTGAACTGCTGACGTTGCCAGCCGGCCATGCCGGCGATCAGCAACGGAAAACGCTGGCGCACGGTTTCCGGCAGCCGGGCATGGGCGCGCAGGGCCAGGGTCAGATTCTTGCGTGGCTCCAGGGTACCGACGCAAAGGAAATACTCCCGCGCCTCGACGCCGTGTGACTTGAGGACCTGATCGATGGCCTCGGGTTCACGGGGGTGGAAGCGCGCGGCCACACCCAGCGGTGCCACCACGAAGCGCTCGGCCGGCAGTGCGAACCAGGCCTGCGCTTGCTCGGCGATGTACTGCGAGTCCGTCAGAATCAGTCGCGCCCGCTGTACGCCGTCGGCCAGTCGCCGCTCGATTTCGCGCAGGCGTGCCGGTGGTTGGGTGTCGGGATAGTGCAGGTGCGTGAGGTCATGCAGTGTGATGATGGTCGGGCCGTTGAACGACAGCGGCCACAGGCTTGGCTCGTGATAAAGATCGATGGCCTGGGCGGGGCGCTGGTCGAAACGCTTCTGCTCCAGCCAGCGCCGCGCCTGATAGGCTCCCGGAATCTGTCGCAGCAACGGCGTCAGACGCGAGTAACCGGGCATCGCCGCCTCAGGCAGAGTCGAACTCCAGCCCCAGCCGTGGAACAACGACAACTCGACGTCCGATTCGCGGGCCAGGGCCGTCGCCAGTTCGGCGACGTAGTGGCCGATGCCCGTGCGCGGGGCCTGAAGTATGCGGGCGTTAAGGGCAATTCGCATGCTGACTCTCAGGCACCTTCGCATCGCTGTGCAGATTGCGCTGGATGCGTTCGACCAGTTGCGCACTCGCCTCGCGCCAGCTCAGCCAACGCCAGTTATCCAGGTTGAGGGGCGCGGGAAATGCGCCGCCGCTTTCCATGTCGATGACCAGATCGGCCAGGTTCTGCGGGTCGGAGAGGTCGAAATACGCCATGTACTCGCCACCGATTTCGCGGAACACCGGGATGTCGCTGGCCATGGCCGGCAGGCCTCGCTGCATGGCTTCCACCAGCGGCAAACCGAACCCTTCGACGTAGGACGGGAACACCAGCGATGTCGCGTGGGAATAGGCGTGTTCCAGGCTCTTGTCCGAAAGGTTGTTGAACATGAACAAACGCAGGTTCAATTGCGGATGCTGGCGTATACGCTCGATCAGCGCCTCGCATTTCCAGCCAATCTTGCCGACGATGCATAACCGGGCTTTGGAGCCGGCCGCCCAGGCGCGCTCGAACGCGTCCAGCAGATACGCATGGTTCTTGCGCGGCTCGATGGTGCTGACCATCAGGAACACAGGGTCCGGCGTCTTGAACATCTGCAGCAGCCCCGGGTCGACGGTAGACCGGGCATCGGTCAGGTCGAGTTCGGAGCCGAGGTGGAAATAGTCGAACCAGCGTTGCTGAACCTGCGCGGTACCGATCCTGCGGGTCATCTCCTGGCGGACCTGGTCGCGGATGGTGGTCGAGATCGCCACGTAGCCATCGGCGGTGCGGGCGATCCAGTCGAACCATTCGTTGAAGACCTTCACCAATCCTGCGTCGCAAAACTGCGGGTGGGTCAGGGGAATCAGGTCGTAGATCACCGAAACGATGCCGACCCCGTCACGCTTGAGTTGTTCGGCCAGGGGGAAGAAGTTGGCGTGCCAAGACGAGTCCAGCAGCACCAATTGGTCGCCGGCGCGATGCTGCAACGGCACGCAACGCTCGGGAACCTTCTGGCCCTTGAGTGCCCGATCGAGCAGGCGCATCGGTAGGCTCAGGCAGGCGAACGCGGTCAGACGGCAACCGACGTAAAGCACCCGGCGGGCGAACTTCGATTGGCTGAAAGGACGGCGACGTTCCAGCGCGCGGTGGCGCAGCCAGAACTGATTGGCGAACTGTTCGAGCTTCACCCGCAGGCTCACCAGATCCACTTTGACGGTCGGCAAGGGCGCCAGGCTTTTCACCTCGAACAACGCGCCATTGATCATCACCACCGGAACGCATTCGCGCCGGGCGTTCGCGGCCGGCAATTGCTGAATCACATTGCGAACGACCCGCTGGATGCCCGAGTTGGCATCCGGGTGTTCGAAGACGTAGGTACATTCCACCAACAGTCTGGTCATCGTGTTTCCCCAATGGATGCCACCCGATTCTCACTGGAACGGGTCACGCTGGTCTGCGCTTCGAGCCAGGAGCAACCCACGAAGTCTTCCTGGCGATTGTTGATCACGTGGAAGACCAGCCCGTAGTCACGCCATTCGAAATTGCGATCCAGGTGCGAATCCAGTCGCGACAAGCTCAAGGCCACCGAATAATTGCCCTTGCCCAGGCGCATGTCGAAGGCAAAACGGTAGGTGACGCGTTCGCCGGCACTCAGGTCGGTGAGGGCTTTGTCGACCCGGTGGGTATTGATGCCGTACATGGGCTGGCCAAGGCGATCCTTGATCATGAAGCCGAGAATCAGTCGCTCGATGTCCTGGCGCACCTCGACCTGCACTTCCAGGACCATCGCCTGGCCGACTTCAGCCACCTCCACCGAACGCCCCTTGGGGTCAAGCAGGCGGACACTGAGAATGCCCGCTTCGCCTGTCCCGGATATGGTTTGCACCTGCCCGTTGGCGAGCATTTCCTGACGCACCGTCTGGCCCTCGCGCTGGGCGAGCATGGCGTTGTAGTAGTCCATCACTTCTTCAGGCTTGCCGCGCATGGCCATGCGCCCGTTCTCCAGGAGGATGGCGGTGTCGCAGATCGACTGGATCGCCGAACGGTCATGGGACACGATCAGCAACGTGGTACCTGCCTTGCGGAAGTTGCGGATGCGATCAAAGCTTTTGTGCTGAAAGTAGGCGTCACCCACGGACAGCGCTTCATCGACGATCAGGATGTCCGGCCGCCGCGCGGTGGCCACGCTGAACGCCAGGCGCATCTGCATGCCGCTGGAATAGGTGCGCACCGGATGGTCGATGGCCTCGCCGATTTCGGCGAAGCTCTCGATCTCTGGCATCAGCGCTTCGATTTCTTCGACTTGCATGCCGAGCAACTGGCCGGCCATGAAGGTGTTCTGCCGACCGGTGAAGTCCGGGTGAAAGCCCATGCCCAGCTCCAGCAGCGCCGCTACGCGACCTTGCAGCTGGATGTCGCCGCAGGTGGGCTGGGTAGTGCCGGTGATCATCTTCAGCAGCGTGCTTTTGCCGGCACCGTTGACCCCGACGATGCCCACGGCTTCACCCGGCTGAATCTCGAAATCGACCCCTTGCAGGACCCAGTGCAGGTGATGCCGGGTGCGGGAAAACGGCACCAGCCATTCGAACAGCCGGCTCCAGCGATTCGGGTACTGCTTGTAGGCCTTGCCCAGGCCACTGACACGTATATGTCCCATCAGAGCTCGTCCACCATTTCACCGACACGCTGGCGGAACAGCCGCAGCGCCATCCCACAGAACAACAGGCCGATCACCAGCAACGGGACCAGCGAGCTCCAGTCTGGCCATTGGTTGTAGAGAAACAGGTTCTGGTAGCTGTTCATCAGTGCCGTCATCGGGTTCAGCTCGATAAAGCGCTGGATGCCCGGCGGCAGGATCGACAGCGGATAAACGATTGGCGTCAGCCAGAACCAGAATTGCAGGCAGATGCCGAAAAACTGCCCGACGTCGCGAAAGAACACGTTGAGCACGCCCAGAATCATTCCCAGCCCGGCAGCGAAGATCACCTGCAGGACCAGCAACGGCACCAGCGCCAGCAGCGCCATGCCGGGCAGCCGTCCGCTGATCAGCAGGAAGCCGAGGAACAACCCCAGGATGATCGCGAAATTGATCCCGGCATTGAGCAGCACGATGACCGGCAGGCAGATGCGCGGGAAGCTGATTTTCTTCAGCAGGTTGGCGTTTTCCAGGAACATGCTCTGGCTGCGCGTCGTGATCTCGGCGAACAGGCCCCAGGTCAGCAGGCCGGCGCACAGGTAGACGCTGTAGGCCAACCCGTCGTCCACGCCCGGCAAGCGGGCGCGCATGATGGTGGAGAAGATCACCGTGTAGACCAGGATCATCGACAGCGGATTGAGCACGGTCCACAAGGCACCGAACAGCGAGTTGCGATAACGCGCCTGAAACTCCCGTTTGACGCTGCCGAGGATGAAACCCCGGTAACTCCACAGCGATTGGTAAAGATTACGCAGCATTCAAACCGTCCTGCCGTATTGATCTTCGAAGCGGACGATGTCGTCCTCTCCCAGGTATTCGCCGCTTTGCACTTCGATGATCACAAGGTCGATCACGCCGGGATTTTCCAGGCGATGCTTGTGACCGGCGGCAATGAAGGTCGATTCGTTCTTGGCCACCAGGTGCGTGCCGGTGCCATTGTTGGTGACCTTGGCCATGCCTTCGACCACCACCCAGTGTTCATTGCGATGGTGGTGCATCTGCAACGACAACTTGGCGCCAGGCTTGACCACGATGCGTTTGATCTTGAAGCGCGGACCTTCCTCGAGCACGGTGTAGGTGCCCCATGGCCGGCTGACCGTACGGTGCAGGCGATAGGCTTCGTGCTCTTTATCCTTGAGTTGCCTGGCCACCCGGCGCACATCCTGGGCGCGGTCGGCGTGGGCCACCAGCACTGCGTCGGCGGTGTCGACGATGATCAGGTTATCCACACCCACGGTCGCGACCAGGCGGTTATCGCTCTGGACGAAATTGTTGTGGCTGTCGATGAAAATCGACTCGCCGACGGTGCGGTTGTTCTGTGCATCCGCTGGAACCAGCGCGGCCACCGCCCCCCAGGAGCCGATGTCGCTCCAGTCGAAACGGGCCGGCACCACGACCACTTTGTCGGAGCGCTCCATCAATGCGTAGTCGATGGAAATGTCCATGATTTCGCCAAACAGGACCGGTGACAGTTCCTGTTGCACGCTCCCGGCGTTTTCCACCGCGGCGCTGGCGGCCATGCAGGTTTGCGTCTGCTCCAGCAAAGCCGGCGCATGGGTTTGCAGTTCGGCCAGCAGGCTGGCGACCGAGAAGCAGAACATCCCGGAGTTCCACAGGAAGTTGCCGCTTTCCACGTAATGCGTCGCGGTTTGCAGGTCGGGTTTTTCGACGAAGCGCCGCACGCTGGCAGCACCTTTATCGTCCAGCGATGTGCCGGCTTCAATGTAGCCAAACCCGGTTTCCGGAGCGGTCGGCACGACACCGAAGGTCACCAGGTGACCGCGCCTTGCCAATGCCACGGCATGCTCGACCGCGTCCTTCAGTGCGTCGACATTGACGATCAGGTGGTCGGCGGGCATGACCAGCATGATCGCGTCGTCACCATGCAGGGCCTGGAGGGAGAGGGCAGCGGCGGCAATGGCCGGCGCCGTGTTGCGCCCCGTCGGCTCCAGCAGGAAGTGTCCGCGATGGCGGCCAAGGTGCGCGTCCCGAAAGTGATCCTTGCTCTGGAAGTAGTACTCGCGGTTGGTCACCGTGACGATATCGCCCCAGCCGTCGAGCAGGTCCGCGGCACGCCGATAGGTCTTGCCCAGCAACGACTGGCCGTCGGGCAATGCCATGAACGGTTTGGGATGGCCTTCACGCGACACCGGCCACAACCTTGTCCCGGCACCGCCGGAGAGAATCACGGGAATCAGCATGGCCTACTCCTTGGCGACGCGTTTCATGTCCGCATCCATCATCATGCGGATCAAGGTATCCAGGTCGGTTTTTGGTTTCCAGCCCAGCACACGCTGGGCCTTGGCCGGGTTGCCGAGCAGCACTTCGACTTCGGCCGGGCGGAAGAACGCCGGGTCGATCTTCACGAAGTCGCGGTAGTTCAGGCCCACGTGATCGAAGGCGATCCGGCACATCTCGCGCACGGTGGTGGTCACGCCGGTGGCCACTACGAAGTCATCGGGCTTGTCCTGTTGCAGCATCAGCCACATGGCTTCGACGTAGTCCCCGGCAAAGCCCCAGTCGCGCTTGGCGTCGATGTTGCCCAGGCACAGTTCCTGCTGCTTGCCCTGCTTGATGCGGGCGGCGGCGTCGGTGACTTTGCGCGTCACGAACTCGATGCCGCGCAGCGGTGATTCATGGTTGAACAGAATGCCGCTGCTGGCGTGCAGGTTGAAGCTTTCGCGGTAGTTCACGGTGATCCAGTGGCCGTACAGCTTGGCCACGCCATAAGGGCTGCGCGGATAGAAGGGGGTGTTCTCGTCCTGCTGCTCGGCCTGGATCAGGCCGAACATTTCGCTGGTGGACGCCTGGTAGAAACGCGTGTGCGGGCTGAACTGACGGATCGCTTCGAGCAGGTGGGTAACGCCCAGGCCGTCGACGATGCCGGTGGTCACCGGTTGATCCCAGGAAGCCGCGACAAAGCTTTGTGCGGCAAGGTTGTAGATCTCGTCCGGCGCCGATTTGATCACCGCGCGCTGCACTGAACAGGCATCGGCCATGTCGCCGTCCAGGTAGACGATGTCCGCCTCGACCCCCATCTCGCGCAGGCGCCAGCGCGAGTCGCTGCTGCGACGCGCCACCAGACCGTGGACTTTGTAGCCCTTGTCGAGCAACAGTTTCGCCAGATAAGCGCCATCCTGGCCGGTGATACCTGTGATCAATGCACTTTTAGTCATTCTTGTCGTACTCGCTTCTCCCAGTCGGACAGGATCGCCCGCAGGGATTGTTGTGTTGTGATTTCAGGCTTCCAATCGGTGGTTTGGGTCAGCCTGGCAGGGCTGCCACTCACACGTCGCTGATCCGCGCGGCGAAGTCGCGCAGGGTCCTGGACCAATTGCAGGTCGACCTGGGCAAGATCTGCCAGCTGTTCGATCAAACTGCGAATGCTCTGCTCGCGCCCCGAGCAAATGTTGTAGACCTGCCCCGGTGTGCCTTTTTCCAGCAAGGCCAGGTAGGCCGAAACCACGTCCCCGACATCGAGGAAATCGCGCGTGACGTCGATGTCCCCGACCTCCAGTTGTGGCCCTTGCAGGCCTTGCTTGATCCGGCAGATCTGACGTGCGGCGCTGGCGATGACGAAGCTGTCTTTCTGACCGGTGCCGATGTGGTTGAACGGACGGGCGACCAGTACGGGCCAGTCCTCGCTCAGGCCCCATTGCAAGCTCAGGAACTCGGCCGACAGTTTGCTCACAGCGTATGGGTTGCGCGGGCAGGGTGGCTGCAATTCAGTGATGGGCAGATGCTCTTCAGCGACCTGGCCATAGACATCGCCGGAGCTGACGTACAGAAACGTGCCGCTGAAGCCGCGTGCCTTGAGGGCTTGCAGCAGGTTCAGGGTGCCCAGCAGATTGATATTCAGGGTACCGGCCGGATCACGAAAAGCCTCCGGGACGAACGTCTGGCCGGCCAGGTGGATCACCGCATCGGGCATGACCGGCCACAAGCCTTCGAGGCTGTCCGGCGCGGCAAGATCGTAGCGGCCGGGAACAGGCAGCAGCTCCCATTCCGAGGCGTCAGCCTGCAAACGCGATTGGATGTGTTGTCCTACGAATCCAGTCAGACCCGTGACAAACAGACGTTTTTTCAACAGCGACCCCCCGGTCATACATTTCATCCATTTCCTACTGGCTTAATGGAAGGGTCTCACGAATCAACAGGATCGCTCGTAAGACAGATGAAATGTTTTGTTGTAGTTGTTTGGTAGCCAATCTGTGCCATTTGCTCGGCAATTTCAACAGGTCCAACCGTGACTGATCAGTTCTCGTCCGCGTAGCCTGATTTATTCTCGTCGGGCGGTTCACGAATCCTCAACGGATGTGGTTAGAATGCCCCTCGTCACGATTACCCGGGGTTCGGCAGCGTCGCTTCGAAACTGCGAGAAACTGACCACTAAAACAAGAACGAAGACGGGCAGGAAGACGATGGAAGAGCGCCAGTAAACACGGACTCGAACCGTATCCTCCCCGTCATAGAGTGAGGCTGCCGGGATGGCGGTGTCACCGTGGGATGCCATGAATTTTATTCTTTACTCCGACGTCAACGACAGCTCCATCAGCCAGAGTCTCGGCCGTCCCGAGTACAGTTACTACTTCGTGCTCAAGGCGTATCGACCGCTCTTTGAAAGCCTCGGGCCGGTGCATGTGGTGTCATCGGCCGCCGAGGTCGATCCGCTGTATCGGCAGTTGCAGCAGGCCGGTCAGGACTGCCTGTTCATTTCGTTCGCGCCACCGCACAAGACCCCCACCGACTTGCAATGCCCGATGGTGTGCGTGGTCGCCTGGGAGTTCGATACCATTCCCGCCGAGCACTGGGACAACGATCCGCGTCAGGACTGGAGCCAGACACTGGCACGTCTGGGGCGAGTGATCACCTTGTCCACCCACACCGCCGAAGCCATCCGCCGGACCCTGGGCGACGACTTCCCGGTGTTGGTGCTACCGACGCCTTTGTGGGAACGCTTCGCCGGCATCCGCCAGCAATATCCCGGTACGCCGGTGAACGCGGGCGCCACGTTGCAGATCAAGGGTTGCATCCTGGACAGTCGCTCGATGGGGTTGTCCGCCGATGGTTTGATCGCGCCGATCATCGAGCAACCGCCGCAGGAAATCGCCGAGTCCGAGTCCGAGCCGGAACCCGAACCCGAGCCTGAACCTGAACCTGAACCTGAACCTGAACCTGAACCTGAACCTCCGGTGCCGCCGTTGACCCTGCGTCGACGCCTCTTCATAACCAGACATTACCTGCTGTTGTGGTATCGCGAAGCCGTTCGCGATCTGGTGCCGGATGCGGTTCGCCCATGGCTGGCCAGATTTCGGACACCTCAAGTGTTGCCGGTTGAACACGCAGTCAGCGAAGCGCCCGTGGCGGATGAACCTGTCATCAGCGAGGCGCCCGCGCCGGATGAGCCCGCAATCAGCGAACCCCCCGTGCAGGACGAACATCCACAAGCGGCTTTCCCCGACACCAGCGAAACGGTTGAAATCGAGGTCGATGGCGTCATCTATGTGAGCGTGTTCAACCCCGATGACGGGCGCAAGAACTGGCATCACCTGATCACGGCGTTCTGCTGGGCGCTGCGTGATGTGCAAGACGCCACGCTCGTGTTGAAGATGACCCAGAACGACCTGTCGACCTATTACGTCGAGCTCATCACCTTGCTTTCCCAGCTCTCGCCCTTCGCCTGTCGCGTGGTGGTCATGCACGGTTATCTGCAGGACGAGCAGTTCGCCCGGCTTTATGGCGCGGCGAGTTACTACGTCAACGCTTCACGTTGTGAAGGCTTGTGCCTGCCGCTGATGGAGTTCATGTCCTGCGCCCGGCCTGTCATCGCCCCGAACCACACGGCGATGCGCGACTACATCGACGAGCGTGTGGCTTTCATCGTGAAGTCCAGCCAGGAGCCGACGATCTGGCCGGAAGACGCGCGCATCCTGTACCGCACATTGCGCCACCGTCCGGACTGGGGGTCGTTGAAAACGGCTTATGAGAACAGCTACGCGATGGCAAAGAATCAGCCGGACGCCTGGCAGGCCATGGCGGACGCGGCCAGCGAACGCATGCGCCAGTACTGCAGCTTCGCGCCGGTGCAGCAGCGGCTGGCGCTGTTCTTCAAACAGGAACCTGCCCGTGAAGTCGTGCCGGTGGTTGCCGAAACGGGGGCTGCATCGTGCTGATCATCATTCATTCGGAAACCAACAAGAGCAACATCCAGCAGAATCTTGGGCGGCCCGAGTACAGCTATTACTTCGTCCTCAAGGAATTCCGCCCGGTGCTCGAACGGCTGGGGCAGGTGATCGAGGTCAGCAACCCGGACGAGTTGGTCGATCGGTTGTATTTCGATTGCCTGAGCCGGGGCGAAGACTGCGTGTTCCTGTCCTTCTCCCCGCCGCATCGCACGCCAGTCCACTACGCGTGCCCGACGATTCCGGTGTTCGCCTGGGAGTTCAGCACCATTCCCACCGAGAGCTGGCAGGGCGAACCACGGCATGACTGGCGGACGGTGTTGGGCTCCTGCGGGACGGCGATCACCCACTCCAGTTTTACCGTGAATGCCGTACGCGATGTGATGGGCCCCGATTACCCGATCAGCGCTATCGCAGCACCTGTCTGGGACCGTTTTGCCGCCCGTGGCGAGCTTCTGGACAAGCGTCCGGTCGTGGGCCCCACACGTCTGAACCTGCGCGGGCTGTTGATCGACAGTCGCACCACGGACTTGCGCCCCTACGGCCCCGAACGTTTGCGCGAAGGCACGCCGATCGCCTTCGACCAACCGCCGCGCGATTGTGAGCTGGTGCTCGAGGGCGTGGTCTACACCTCGGTATTCAATCCCTACGACGGACGCAAGAACTGGAAGGACATGATCAGTGCATTCTGCACTGCCTTTCGCGACACACCCGACGCGACCCTGGTGCTCAAGCTCACGCACCATGACATCGCCAACGCTTTGAACGACATGCTGCACCACGTCTACAAGAATCAGTCCTACCAGTGCCGCATCGTGCTGGTCCACGGCTTTCTGTCCGACATCGACTACGAGCGCCTGGTCGAGGCCACCAGTTACGTCGTCAACTGCTCCTACGGCGAAGGGCAATGCCTGCCGTTGATGGAGTTCATGTCCTGCGGCAAGCCGGCCATTGCGCCGCTGAACACCGCCATGGCCGACTACATCGACCGTGACAACGCGTTCATCGTCGAAGGCACCGACGAACTGACATCCTGGCCCCACGATCCTCGCGCCGCGTATCGTACCCTGCGTTACGTCACGGATTGGGACTCACTGTGTACGGCATTTTCCGTCAGCCATGACGTCGCCAGGCAGGACGTCGAGCGCTATCAGCGAATGTCGGCCCATGCCGTGGGCAGCCTGCAGGGATTCTGCAGCCAGGCCGTTGCCGAACAGCGCCTGAAGGCGGTGTTCGAGCAGTTGCTGGAACGGCGTGAAGCAAACTGCGCACAAGCGTCGGGCACATGATTCGGCGCCTGCTTGCGAAGTTGCGGCCCGCACCGGTAGCGGTCGCCCCTCCAGAAACGCGGGTCTCGCCCAGGGACATCGGGTTGTACGATGCCCTGCTCGACGGCTGGTTTCTCGGCGACAGCGGTGAATTGCTCAAGGGGTTTGCCATCACCGCCGACGACACCTTGCTGGATGTCGGCTGCGGTGAAGGCGTGGCGACTTTGTTCGCGGTCCGCCAGGGCGCGTCGGTGATTTTCACCGACAGTGAACACGACAAGGTCCGCGAGCTTGCCCGACAAGTGGCGGCGCAATCAGACAAGCCGAGCCTGGGGTTGGTCAGCAACAGTTTGCCGCTGCCATTGGCCGAGGGCTGCGCCAGCAAAGTCGTGTGCATGGAAGTACTGGAACACATCGATCAGCCAGAACCCTTCATGGCCGAACTGGTGCGCATGGGTCGCCCCGGCGCGCTGTACCTGCTGAGCGTACCGTCCCCGGTGGGCGAACATTTGCAGAAGGGCATCGCTCCGGCCAGCTATTTCCAATCGCCCAATCACGTACAGATTTTCAGCCCCGAGCGATTCGCCGCGCTGGTGGAAGACGCGGGCCTGGTCATCGAGCATCGCCAGGCGTCCGGTTTTTTCTGGGTCATGGGCATGATTTTTTTCTGGGCCAGCGAGCGCGCTGCCGGGCGTGAATTGGGTGGCGCGGTTCGCGACCGGATTCAGGCGCCGTATCCGCCGCTGATGGAGAGCTGGGCGAAAACCTGGCAGGACTTACTGGCCCAGCCCGACGGGTTGGCGATCAAGCAGATGCTGGATCAGTTCATGCCCAAGAGCCAGGTGATCATTGCTCGCAAACCTCATGTCCAGGAGGGCGCATGAGCAACGAAAAACGGATCATGGACATCGAGTTGTTGCGCGGCATTGCGGTGCTCGGCGTGCTGTTTCATCACCTGCAGGACAGCCTGTTCGCGGCGGCTGTGCCGTTGTTGCAAGTCATCACGCTGTACGGTCAGCCGTGGTGGGGCGTGGATCTGTTTTTCGCGATCTCGGGCTTCGTCATTGCCCGCAGCCTGATCCCGGCCTTGCGCCGTTGCACAACGCGTCAGGAATATTGGCAACAGACGCGTAATTTCTGGTTGAGACGGGCCTTTCGATTGCTCCCTTCAGCCTGGTTATGGCTGGCGCTGATGTTGCTGGCGTGCCTTTTTCTCAACCGCTCCGGCGCGTTCGGCACCCTGCACGCGAACATTCAGGCGACCCTGGCCGGCATCGCCCAATACGCCAATTTCCGCTTTGCCGACAGTTTTTATCACTACGAGTACGGCACCAGTTTCGTGTACTGGAGCCTGTCGCTGGAAGAGCAGTTCTACCTGCTGTTTCCGCTGATGATCGTGCTGTTTCGCAAGCATCTGGTGTGGGCGTTGCTGGCGCTGGTTGCGGTGCAATTGTTCACCTTGCGCACGCCGATCCTGATGGTAGTGCGCACCGATGCGCTGGCCCTTGGCGTGCTGTTGGCGATGTGGAGTACGCAACCGTCGTACCTGCGCTGGGAGCCAAAATTCTTGCGTCGTCCATGGGCGGGCGTTGCCGCATTGATCGCGCTGTCGTTGCTGCTCAGCTTCCTGGCAACGGATCGTTTCACCTTCACCTCTTACCGGATCGGCGTGATTGCAGTGCTGTGCGCGCTGCTGGTCTGGATCGCTTCTTACAACCGCGATTACCTGTTGCCGCGCGGCGTGTTCAAAAACCTGATGACGTGGGTCGGCAGCCGTTCCTACGGGATTTACTTGATCCATATCCCGGCCTACTTGCTGGTTCGTGAATTCATTTTTCGTTTGCAGGCTGCCGGGCTGCCCAGTCCGGCTGGCCATCCGATCTTGATGGTGCTGATGGCTGGCGGCCTGATCGTACTGCTGAGCGAACTCAACTATCGCGTCATCGAAATGCCCATGCGCAACCGCGGCGCCTCGCTGGTCAAACGCCTGGGCACTTCCCGAACAGCCGTCACATCCTCTGGAGCCACCTCATGCTGAGCCTTTTGAAGAAACTCACGGCGGGCACGCCCGCGCCTGTGCAGCCAGAGACACCGCCCGCGGCGCCAGTGGCGGAGAAAGTCGACCCTTACATGCTCGGCTTGCACGATGCGATGCTCAGCGGCTGGTTCAATCAGCAGACCGGCGAACTGTTCAGCGGATTCCCGGTGACCCCCGAGGACACGCTGCTGGATGTTGGCTGCGGCGACGGCGGCAACGTGCATTTCTGCGGGATGCGCGGGGCGAAGATCATCATCGCCGATATCGACGCGGCCAAGGTCGAAGCGACCCGCCAGCGCCTGAGCGATACACCGGCCCGCGACGTCGAATGCCATGTCACCGACTGCAACCCGCTGCCGATTGCCGATGCGACCGCCACGCGGGTGGTGTCGACCGAGGTTATCGAGCACGTGGACGATCCAGCCCAGTTCCTCGCTGAGCTGGTGCGCGTCGGTAAACCGGGCGCGTTGTATCTGCTGAGCGTCCCACACCCCAGCTCCGAAGACCTGCAGAAAGATATCGCGGCGGCCGAGTATTTTCAGAAGCCCAACCACATCCGCATCATCAGCGAAGAGCAGTTCAAGGCCATGGTCAGCGATGCCGGCCTGGAAGTGATCAGCCACAGCCAGTACGGATTCTACTGGTCGATGTGGATGCTGTTGTTCTGGGAAGCCAAAGTCGACTTCAGCAACCCGGACCATCCGTTGCTCAACCACTGGGCGGATACCTGGCAGGCGATCCTGGCTTCGCCACGGGGCGCACAGATCAAGCAGGCGCTGGATGCCGTAGTGGCTAAAAGTCAGGTGATCATTGCGCGTAAACCCTGATCAGCAACGCTCACCCGGGCGAGGCCGCGAACTCAAGCCTGATTGCCCGGGTACACCTGCATAACCCTTGCCCATTATTGGCTGGAGCGAACGGCCCCTCCATCGATCAACAGGTTCTGCCCGGTCAGGTAGCCCGCATGGTTGCTGCAAACGAAGGCACACAGCGCACCGAACTCTTCGGGTGAGCCGAAGCGTTTGGCAGGAATTTCGCTACGGCATTGGCCAAGGAATTCCTCGCTGTCCTGCCCCGACTCCTGGGCAGCAGCGACCAGGTTGTCACGCAGTCGATCGGTGTCGAATGAGCCTGGTTGCAGGTTGTTGATCGTCACATTGCGACTGGCGATGTTTTCTTGCCGGGCAAGCCCTGCGATAAAACCCGTCAGACCACTGCGCGCGCCATTGGACAGGCCCAGGCTTTCGATAGGGGACTTCACGGCGCTCGACGTGATGTTGATGATTCGACCAAATCCACGTGCCGCCATACCGTCTACCGTTGCCTTGATCAACTCGATAGGCGTCAGCATGTTGGCATCCAGCGCCTTGAGCCAGGCGTCGCGATTCCATTCGCGAAAATCCCCGGGGGGAGGGCCTCCAGCGTTGTTGATCAAGATATCGAAATGCTCATGGGCCATGAGCGCTGCCGCCCGACCCTCGGCCGTCGAAATGTCTCCGGCTACGGCGATGACCGTCACTTCAGGATTTAGCGCTCTGAGCTCACGGGCTGTTTCATTGAGCGTGTGCTCGCCGCGTGCGGTGATCACCACGTTCACGCCTTCATGGACGAGTGCCTGTGCGCAGGCTTTGCCCAGACCTTTGCTGGCGGCGCATACCAGCGCCCAGCGTCCTGCTATTCCCAGATTCATGTGCGTTTTCCTGAAATAAGAATGCTCAAAGAAAGTGGTTGCCTATTCATGCATGATCCACCGTTGCAGACCGGCTTGGCGATCGAGCACTGATGCCCATGAAGCGCCGCACTCGTTCTCCTTCGGCATCGCATCGTATGGTTTCAGGTGCGGCATCCAGTTGGATATTACCGTTTTCCATGAATACGACCCGGTCGGATATCGACATGGCAAAGTCCATTTCGTGGGTCACGATCAGCATGGTCATGCCCTCTTTGGCCAGGTCGCGGATCACGTTCAGCACGTCGTTGACCAGTTCCGGGTCGAGGGCCGAGGTCGGCTCGTCGAATAGCATGATCTGCGGTTCCATCGCCAGGGCTCGAGCGATCGCCACGCGCTGTTGCTGCCCACCGGAGAGCTGGTGCGGGTACTTGTGGGCATGGGCCAGCAGGCCGACCTTGTCCAGTAGCGCATAGGCACGATGTTCACTCAGCTCGCCCGGCTGGCCATGGTAACGGGGCGCCAGGGTGACGTTGTCGAGAATGGTGCGGTGCGGGAACAGGTTGAAGTTCTGGAACACCATGCCGATGTGCCGCACGCCTTTGCGCAGGCGGGTGCTGTTGGGTTTTTCCGACGCTTCGATGAATTTTTCGCCGAACAACAGAATGTCGCCGGTATCGATGGTTTCCAGGCCGTTGACTGTGCGGATCAGCGACGTCTTGCCGGAGCCGGATGGCCCGATGACCGAGACCACCTGGCCGTATTCGACATTCAGGTCGATGCCCATCAGCACCTGGTGGGTGCCATAGCTTTTCTGGATGTTCTTCAGTTGCAGGATGGGCGTCGCATTGTTGCCTGCCGCTTTGCGCGCAGTGTCGGGCAACGCTTCGGCGCTGGCCCTGAAGTTGGCTATGGCGGCCGCGTCGAGTGTGTGAGGCTTGCGGAAGTTCAGGTCCAGGTAGCGCTCCAGGCGCTGCAGGAAAAAACCGAACACGGTGACGATCAACACGTAATAGACGCCTACCGCCGCCAGGGTTTCCATGACCAGAAAGTTGGTGGCATAGAGGCGTTGGCCGACCGTGAGGATTTCGGTCAGGGAGATGACCGAGACCAGCGATGTCAGCTTGACCACCGTGATGTATTCATTGATCAGCGTGGGCAGCGAAATACGGAATGCCTGGGGGATCACGATCAAGCGTTGCATGCCGAACAGGCCGACACCCAGGGCGCGCCCGGCTTCCTTCTGGCCTTTGGCCACGGAGATCAGGCCACCACGATGGATTTCCGCCATGTACGCCGCTTCAGTGACCACCAGGGCCAGCAGGCCCGAGTAGAAGGGGTTGGACAGAATCGGTCCGCTACCGGGAAACAGTTGCGGCAGGTTGTAGACGAAGACCACCAGCACCAGCAACGGAATGCTGCGGAAGAACCAGATGTAGACCGCTGCGGGAATGCGCAGCAAGGGCGTGTGGGACAGCTTGGCCGTGGCCAGGACAAAACCCAGCAGCATGCCGATGAACCAGGCCAGGGCGCTGAGCTGGACCACCGTTACGCAGGCCTTCCAGAAGTCCGGCAGGGAGAACAGGGACAGGAAATATGACCAATCGAATTGCATGGGGCACCTCGATCTGCCGCCCCGGTGCAGGGGAGGCAGATGACCAGACTACAAGGACAGGTTCTTAATTGGCAGTCGGTTCTTCCAAGCCATATTTCTGGAGAATTGCGGCGTATTCACCGCTCTTTTTGCTCTCCTCGAAGGCCTTTTGCACGGCCTGGAAGGTTTCGTCGTTACCTTTCTTGACGAAGATGCCCAGGGTTTGCTGATAAATCGGATGCTCGGTGGTGATCACTACCCGGCCGTTGGTCTTTTCCGCGATCATTTTTGCCGCGCCGGCGATTTCAACCTGGGCCTGAATGTTCCTGGACAACAAGGCCTGGGTCACTTCGGGGGCCGAAGGGTACTCGCTGACGGTGATGGCGCCTTTGTTGTTCGGCACGCAGTAGTCGTCGGAGAGCTTCTTGAATTCCTTGACCCAGGTGGTGCCCTGTTCCAGGCCCAGTTTCAGGCCGCACAGGTCTTCAGGCTTCTTCGCATTGATCTCGCTGCCCTTGGGCACCATGACCGCGGCACCGGTGTTGGCGTAGGCGATGGTCTGGGCCTGAGTCTGGCGCTCTGGCGTGATGTACATGCCGGAAATGACTGCGTCGTACTTGCCGGAGTTCAAGCCCAGGATCAGGCTCGGGAACTTGGTGTCGACGAACTCCACCTTGGCGTTCATGTGCTTGGCCAGTGCCGTTGCCAGTTCGGGGTCCGAACCCACCACGTTTTTGTCCTTGTCATAGGACTCAAAGGGAGGGTAGGTGATCTCCATGCCGACCTTGAACGTGTCTGCCGCGGCCATGCTCACCGAGGCACCGAACATACCGGCTGCCAATACAGCCAGGCTCAAAAGGTTTTTCTTGTTGTTTTTCATGATGTACTGACTCCGGCGTAGGTAGGGGGTTAGCTGAAAACTTCAATCAGGACGGTTGAGCCTGATTTTTCAAATGTCCGAAACTGGCGGGCTTGCGTGCCTTGCCTGGCAGTTGAACTTCCCCGTTGGCCACCCTCTGGCGCAGATACTGATAGGTCTGCAGCGCCTGACCATACATGTGTTCGCCGATGGTGATTTCTTCGTAGTCGTTGCCTGCCTGTGCGAACCCGGGCAGCGGTTTGATCTGGGTGTGATAGTCGCAGGCATAAAACAGCGGAAAGGAATAACGTTCCTCCTTCACGCTGCGCACCCGGTGCGCGGTGGCAACGAATGCACCTGCGGTCATCACTTCCAGCATGTCGCCGATGTTGACCACAAAGGCATCGGCAATCGGTGGTGCATCGATCCATTGGCCAAGGTTGTTCATCACCTCAAGGCCTGGTTTGTCGGCCAAAAGGATGGTGAAGCATTCATAATCAGTATGGGCTCCAAGACCCGGTGCGTCATGGGCGGCACCGTCGAAGGGGTAGTGGATGAGGCGCAGCTTGGACGGGGGGCGGGTGACCAGGCTGTCGAAATAGTTTTCTTCCAGACCCAGGGTCAGGGCGAAGCCACCGAACAGGCGCCGGCCCAAGGCGAAGATGGCTTCATAGTAGACCTGCACCGACGCCTTGAAACCTTGCAGCTGCGGCCAGTCATTGGGCCCCAGCAATGGCGTGTTGGTCAGCACCAGCGGGTCATCGGCCGGGACTTCGAAGCCGACGTCAAAGGCTTCCTTGTGGTCCGGCTTGCCCTTGGAATAGACCTCTTCGCCTTCGGGCACAAATCCCTTGTGGGTTTGCGAGGTGCCGATGTAGTGCTGCATCTTGGTGTCGAAGGGCTGGTCGAAAAAGTCCTTGGCCGCCTTGCGCAGGTTGGCGATCAGTTGCGGGTCGATACCGTGATCGGTGATGTAGAGGAACCCGACCTCGCTGGCGGCGCGCCCCAATTGTTCGGCGACGGCCAGGCGGTGTTCCAGTTCAAAGCTGAACAGACCGGCGATGTTGACCACCGGGATGCTGTTGAAGTTGGCTTTGTGTGTGTCAGTGCTGGCGCTGTTGTTTTTATTGTCAGGCATGACGCATCGGCTCCCTAAGGATGGCTTGAGTGGCTGAAACGGTCGAAGTGTTCGCGCTCGGTCTGGCCCATCCACACGTTCAACGACCACAGGTCGGCGACCGGGACATTGGTGAAGGGCAAATGATGCAGGTAGCCATCGGCGCCGAATTCCGGAGTCAGGGTGCTGACCTGGTAACCGCGGGCTTGCTGCGAGCGCCAGATGCTTTCCCAGTGCTGCTGGTGGAAGGCCAGTTCCCTTGCATATTCGGGAGCCGCCGGGTGCGGAACCTGCGGGCCCTGGTCGTAACCGACCCGGGCCTGGATATGGTGAACCCGCTCGATGAAAGCGCTCAGGTCATCGGCCGGATCATTCAACAGGCGCTCGCAGGTCACGACCCAATGGCTGATGTCACTGGTGAACAACAGATCGGGCAGTTGCCGGATCAACTCCAGGGTCACCCAGGGGTTGAACAGCGAACGCGAACGGTGGGTTTCGAAACTGCAGACCTGGCCGTGCTTGCGCGCCAGATCCAGCGCCTGGCCGAAAAACTCCACTTGCTGTGGCAAGGCCCAGCGGTCATTGCCCGCCAGCACGTTGACGAAGCGCGGGCCGAGTTCAGCGGCCCATGCGAGTTTCTGGTCGAGGTCATTGAGGTGAATGGCGGGGGACGCAGACTGGTCCGGCAGCACGTCATACGCGGTGAAGACTGTGCTGATATAGCCCAGGCGATTGGCCTGGAGAAAGGCGCCAAACTCGGTCCGTTCACGGGCGTCCAGTGGCAGGCGTGCTTCCATGCCATCAAAGCCCGCTTGCAGCAACTCCTCGAGAGCCTGAGCCTTGCTGGCGGTGTAACCCCACAGCGTGCGAAAAATTTCCAGCTTCATCGGTGATCCTCAAAAAACTCAGGGCCTACTGCAAAAGCACTTCGACGGCGCCAGGCTGCCAAGAGGCTGGTTCGCTGTGGAGCCGATGTTAGGCACAGGCCGCGCGCTGAAAGAATCTGAAAGTTCAAATGAATACTTCAGACTTTCGTTAACAAATAGCTTGCTACTTATAGCGCTGGCCGGAAGGGGTTTTATGGGCGAGAACCTGTCTACGTTGGCTATTAGCGAGAGATGCCATTATTGCGGCATCATTTTGAAGAGTCCCAAGCGACCCCGGGCCGATGAGGGTTCGCTTTTGGTCGGTTGTGGCCCTTGGCGACAGGCAGAAACCTGCCAAAAGCGGTCATCCCCGCTGACGACGAATCTCGCTTAGCCGCCTTCTCAATGCCACATCAAACGCCAGGACGCAGTAAGTCCAGCTTCGGCTGGCCGCGGAGGACTCAGTAATCCTTTCAGCCTTCAATGAAGTACTGGACCTCAAGGGCGGCTCACTCACAGAACATGGTGCGAAAAGGGTCCAGGATTTGGTTACCCGAGACCAATGAACGGTCTTCTATCCCTTTAGTACCAGCGACATGTCCGGGTATTTAGCGCACATGAAATCGACGAATGCGCGAACCTTCGGAGCAGCAAGGCGCCTGGACGTATGCAAGACCCAGAGCTCGGGTTCTACACCCGATACCGTGCCCCATTGGACCAACTCGCCACGGGCAAGTTGGTTCCATGCTATGGACTGTGGAATGAGGGCTGCGCCACCGCCAGCGATAGCAGCATCGCGGATCATCAGTAACGAAGAGAAGCGCAGCTTTGGAATCGGCTCCAGGACCAAGTGTCCTCCATCGAGTTTCCAGTTGGTGGGCTGGAAACTCGAAACCACGATGCTGGGAACCGGTCTGATCGCGCCGGGCATTGGCTTAGGTACTTCGGGCGCAGCCACTACAACTAGCCGGTCCTTGGCGAAGCAGCGGCCGACCAAACTGCTGTCTGGGCTCGGATTGATCCGAATGGCGACGTCAAATTGTTTCTCGACCAGATCGACCAGGCGATCCTCCGCCACGACCTTTGTCCAGGCTGGTGAGATGGTTAGTTTCGACTCCAGCGAGGCACCTATCGCCTTACAGGCGTCAGGTCAAGAGAACGCAGTGTTCGTCTTGGGTTCGGCTGTACCCCATCCGCACTCGCTACACCTTGGATACTATTCTGTGCATGCAAGTGTGCAGGCGCTTGAGGCGGGCGAGCGTCGCATAGCCGAGTTGGCTGTTGAAGGCTGCCGGGGAGCGTCGTACAGCGTCAGGAACGATTCCGGTATTCCGCTGACGGCTTGCAATCCATCGGCGGTTACCGGGTTTATGTCATTTCGTTTCAGCGTCCGCTTTTGGCCGGTTCTATTGAAAAGTCGGATTTTCGACTCGCCTGATCTCAGGCAAGCCGACTACCGGATAGCCAAATTGGACGGCACCGAACATTTGAATGAGTTCTACGTGCGGGAAGTATTATCAAATGTTCCGCCAAACCCAATGATTGCCTTGGTTTCCAGGTATTCCTCCAAACCGTAGACACCATACTCACGACCATTACCAGAACGTTTGTAACCACCGAATGGAGCCATTGGATTCCAGGCGGGGTAATTCAGATGCACTTGTCCCGCGCGGATACGAGAGGCCACTGCACGCGCTAGATCAAGGTTCTGAGACTGAACATGGGCGCCCAGGCCGTATACCGTATCGTTCGCGATAAGGACCGCCTCATCGATCGTCTCATACGGAATGATGCACAGCACCGGCCCGAAAATTTCTTCTTGGGCGATACGCATTGCGGTATCTACCTCGGAGAAAACTGTCGGTCGGGTGTAGAAACCCTTTTCATAACCCGGCACACGTCCTGGTCCGCCGCAAACGAGTTTTGCACCCTCACTCAGGCCAGCCTCGATCATGGCTTGCACACGATTGAACTGGGCCTCGTTGGCAATGGGACCGAGCACTGAATCTTCGGATTGTGGATCACCCACGATGATCGCATTGGCGGTTTCGGCTGCCAGCGATTCGACTTCCGCCAGCCGGTCCTTAGGTACGATCATTCGTGTCGGGGCGCTGCACGATTGTCCGACGTTGCGGAATGCCGACATCACCCCTAATGGAACGGCTTTGGCAAAGTCGGCGTCGGGAAGCAGAATGTTCGGGGATTTGCCTCCCAGTTCTTGCGTGACGCGCTTCACCGTATGGGCGGCTGCCTGCGCGACCAGCGCGCCCGCGCGGTTTGAGCCAGTAATCGAAATCATATCAATATCAGGGTGCGCAGCCATCGCTGCGCCGACCTCGGATCCACTTCCGTTCACGAGGTTGAAGACGCCTGGTGGAAGGCCAGCGTCATGGACCAATTGTGCAAAAAGAAGAGCGCTTAGAGGAGACAGTTCGCTTGGTTTGAGGACCACAGTGCATCCGGCGGCAATAGCCGGGGCGACTTTCGCGGTGATTTGATAAAGCGGCCAGTTCCACGGAGTGATGAGACCGCAGACGCCTATGGGCTCGCGCTCAATCGCAGTTCCACCTTCAATTGTTTGGAAACGATAAGTGGACAGCAGATCGCGGGCGACCCGAACGTGTTCGGCCGCGAGAGGCACTTGCATTGCCCGGGCGGAACCGATGGAAGCGCCCATTTCGAGAGAGAGGGCCTGCGCGAGCACTTCTTTTCGCTCAAGGATGAGCTCATGGATCTTTCCAAGGACAAGCGCGCGCGACTCTGCGCAGGTAGCAGACCAACCAGGAAACGCCGCACGCGCCGCAGCTACTGCCCGATCAACATCCTCGGCGGAGCCTTGCGCGACCTGCGCAACAACCTCTTCAGTTGCCGGATTGACCACCGGCAAACTTGCCGGGATTGCCGGGGAAGACCAACAGCCATTGATATAAAGTTTCTGAGCCATTTGCGGATCAATGCTGTAGCTATTCGAAGATTGTATTGTCATCCAACTGGCTCCCTAGAGCGGTAACAGGCACTGCAAGCAGCAGAGGGCGGTCTGGCTCGCGACCTTGCAAGGCCTTTGAAACAAAGATCAAGCCGAACGTGGAAATCACCAGAACATCGCCGTGACGACCAGGACATTGCTATGCCGGGTCTTCTCAATAAGCTAGCAAAGCGTGCCAGATAAAATGTGCTGTTCTTGAGGTTTGCAAGGGAGAATCTGCTGTATCTGCCAGGCTGACTTTGTATGAGAACAAGTTGACCCGATTTCGTCAGTAACCTTTCATATAGACCGCTTCGTGAGACCATTCCTGCTCAGTGCAAGCGATGTGTCGCAGGCGCATCGGTGGCGGTGATGGGCCATACAGATAAGCAGGAAGAAATGTGGTGCCGCATCGTGCGATGCGCCGCCTTTCTAAAGCTATCGCGACGCGTGTGCAGATGTTGCTTTGACCGGTATGTCAGGCCTATCGCTAATAGAAGCAAGGTTGTCCCAAAGCGCATTGAAGTCTTGAATGGCCCCGGCCTCACCTCGCAGCACAATCAGCGGGCGCGTCCTCAGCGAACGCTCCTGTTCTTCTTCCGCCAGTCATAAATGCCGCCGCACATGGCGCCGTACTGGGCTTGCCAGCGCACCAAAACAGCCCTCAAAGGCTTGAAAACAGGGGGTGGAGCGCCCGAGTCTGGAGCGTCAAGCAAAGTCTGCTGAGCAGGCCCTGTAAAACAGTGGTTTGTACCAAGCAGCCTATACTTTTAACAGTTTATGCATGGTCTCTTGGTGTTGTAATAAATCCGTGATGCAGCGTTGCACCGATGCTTCCAGAACGGAGTAACTGCTTGCCCCGTCATGACCTCAACAATCATTAAGGATCGCACTCATGAGCTTTCTTCGACCCAAGTTTATTACCTTTGACTGCTATGGCACGTTGACCAACTTTCAAATGGGAAACATGACGCGCGAACTGTTCGCCGATCGTGTCCCTTTTGAGCAAATGGATCAGTTCGTCAAGGACTTCTCCGCCTATCGTCTGGATCAGGTGATGGGTGACTGGCGGCCGTATGATGAAATCATCAAGACCGCCCTGGCGCGCGTCTGCAAGCGTTGGGGTGTCGAGTACAAGGGCGAAGGCCAGCTCTACTACGACGCCGTACCGACTTGGGGTCCACATGCCGATGTACCGGCTGGCCTGGCAAAAATTGCCGACAAGATTCCATTGGTGATTTTCTCCAACGCGATGGACGAGCAGATCATGTCCAACGTCGACAAGCTCGGCGCACCTTTCCATAAAGTCTTCACCGCCCAGCAAGCCCAGGCCTACAAGCCGCGCTTGGCTGCCTTCGAGTTCATGCTCGATAACCTAGGTTGCGGGCCTGAGGACGTTCTGCACGTGTCCTCAAGCTTCCGTTACGACCTGATGCCGGCCCACGACATGAAGATCAAGAACAAGGCCTTCGTTGCTCGTGGTCATGAACAGCCGGCGAATGCCGTTTATGGCTACCACCAGATCCCGGATATCGGCGCATTGCCCGGGTTGGTCGGTCTCTAAGTCGCAAGGCACTCTTCAAGGCAAAAGGGGTTAGACATGGGCAGTGAGTCCTATTGGCTCGATACCGCACCGCAATTCACCGGTGCACAGCTCGGCGCATTGCCCGGGCAGGTCGATGTGGCCATCGTCGGTGGTGGTCTCACTGGCCTGGCCGCGGCCCGAGCCCTGGCCTTGAAGGGGGCCAGTGTGGTGGTGCTCGAAGGAGGGCGGGTGATTGGCGAGGCTTCGGGGCGCAATGGTGGCCACTGCAGCACCGGCGTTGCCCAAGACTACGCGGCACTCAGCGCCAGCCTCGGCGCTGATAAGGCGCGTGCTTATTACCAAGCCTATGAAAGCGCCGTACAGAGCGTCGTTTCATTGGTGGAACAGGAGCAGATTGCCTGCGACCTCAAGCGCAATGGCAAGCTGAAGCTGGCCGCCAAACCGATGCATTACGAAGGTTTGGCGCGCACCTGCGAATTGATTCGGCGGGAGGTCGACGCCGAGGTCGAGTTGCTCTCTCCAGAAGAAGCCCGTGCTGAAGCCAACTCGGCCCAGTTCCATGGAGGCATGCTGCAGCGCAACGGCGTGCAGATGCATGTCGGGCGCTTCGGTGTCGGGCTGGCCGAAGCAGCAGCACGTCACGGCGCATCGATCTTTCAGGGCGTGTCAGTGACGGACTGGAAAGCCAGTGCCGGCGGCTATCAGGTCAACACCACCAAGGGCTCGCTACACGCCACGCAGATTCTGCTGGCCACAGGCACGTGCCAGCAGGGCGGATTGGGCTGGTATCGGCGGCGGATCGTGCCGGTGGGCAGTTTCGTGATCGCCACCGAGGTACTACCGCAGGCCCTGATCGACAGCTTGCTACCGGCACGGCGTTCCTATGTCACCAGTCGCATGATCGGTAACTACTTCCGCCTGACGCCGGACAACCGCTTGCTGTTTGGCGGTCGTGCCCGGTTTGCCATGTCTGACAGCATTTCCGACGCCAAGAGCGGCAAGGTGTTGCAGGCGGCGATGGTCCAGATGTTTCCGCAACTGGCTAACGTGAAGATCGATTACTGCTGGGGTGGCCTGGTGGATATGACCTCCGATCGGTTGCCCCGCGCCGGGCAGCATGGAGGGGTTTATTACTCCATGGGTTACAGCGGTCATGGGGTGCAAATGTCGGTGCACATGGGGCAGGTCATGGCTGAGGTAATGGCCGGCAAGGTCGAGGCCAACCCGTGGCGCGAACTCGATTGGCCAGCCATTCCCGGGCATTTCGGCAAGCCCTGGTTCCTGCCTTTGGTGGGGGCGTATTACCGCCTGCAGGACTACCTGCACTGAGTCCATGGAGTTGCTTTACGTTTCAACCACGCTGCGCTTAATCGCCAGCACTCGAGCCTTATCAATGACGAAAGGTAGAACTGACATGACTGACAATAAAAACAATATCGACTCCCAGTTGATCACCGGTGAAGAAAGTCTGCGCGTATTCGAAGGGCTCAATCGCGGCATGTCTCGCCGCAATGCATTGCAGATGCTGGGATTGGCCGGAGTGGCCGTCGCGGGCGCCAGTAGTCTGTTCGGCGCCGCTGGCAAACTGTTTGCCGATGATGAAGCTGCAAGCCCTGGCAAAGGCAAGCCCGGCGGTCGTATCCGCGTCGCAGGCTCGTCCAGTTCCACCGCCGACACCCTGGATCCAGCCAAAGGTTCGTCGTCCACCGACTACGTGCGTCACTACATGTTCTACAACGGCCTGACCCGTTTCGACAGCCATATGGTGCCGCAATTGGAGTTGGCCGAGCGTATTGAAACCACTGACGCCACGCTCTGGGTGATCAGCCTGCGCAAGGAAGTGACGTTCCACAACGGCAAGGCGTTGACCGCCGCCGACGTGGTGTTTTCTCTGTTGCGGCACAAGGATCCACTCACCGGTTCCAAGGTCCTGCCGCTGGCGTCGCAGTTCGCCGAGGTCAAGGCCGTTGGCACCCACGAAGTGCAGATACAATTGAGCGGCCCGAATGCTGAATTGCCGTCGGTTCTTGCCATCTCTCACATGTTGATCGTTCCCGAGGGTACGAGCGATTTCAACCAGGGCATCGGTACCGGCCCGTTCAAGGCCAAGGAGTTCAAGCCAGGGGAGCGTTCGATTGGTGTGCGCAATTCCAATTACTGGAAACCCGGCTTGCCATATCTGGACGAGATCGAATTTATCGCCATTGCTGACGAGTCGTCACGGGTCAACGCCCTGTTGTCGGGCGACGTACACATCGTTAACGAGGTTAACCCGCGCTCAACGGTTCGCATCAAGGGCAGCACCAAGCATCGGGTCGTGGACTCACCGTCGGGTAACTACACTGACCTGATCATCCGTCAGGACCAACTACCGGGCAAAAGCCCGGAATTCACCCAGGCCATGAAATTGCTCCTGGACCGGGAACAGATCAAGTCGGCGATATTCCGTGGCTTCGCCAGGGTCGGCAACGATCATCCGATTGCACCCGGTGCACGCTTCTTCAATGCCGACTTGCCACAACGTGCCTACGATCCGGAAAAAGCCAAGTTCCTGCTCAAAAAGGCCGGCATGGAAAGTATCACCATGCCGCTGATGTGCTCGCCGGCTGCGACCGGTTCGGTGGACATCGCCGTGTTGCTGCAGCAGTCAGCCAAAGAGGCGGGGCTCAAGCTCGACGTCAACCGTCTGCCGAGCGATGGCTACTGGTCCAACCATTGGGCGAAGCACCCGCTGAGTTTTGGCAACATCAATCCGCGGCCAAATGCCGACATGCTTTTCTCACAGTTCTTCCAGTCGACAGCACCCTGGAATGAGTCCGGCTGGAAAAACGAACAGTTCGATCAACTGTTGGTACAAGCCCGAGGTGAAACCGACGAGGCCAAGCGCGGCAAGATGTACGCAGATATGCAAACCCTGGTGCATGAGCACAGCGGTATCGGCGTGCCAGTGTTCATCAGCAACATCGATGGCGCCGATCAGCGAGTCAAAGGCTACGGCACCAACCCCCTAGGCGGTTTCATGGGGTACATGTTTGCCGAGCAGGTCTGGCTGGACGCTTAATGAAAGTTGGGTTTTTGCTGCAGCTACATTGCATGAGGATAGGGTGATGAACAGCAACACACTGCGGTTGATCGGCCGGCGCCTGGGCGCGGCGATCGTGACCTTGTTGATTGTGTCCATGGTGGTTTTCGCCATCACGGCGGTGCTGCCGGGGGACGCGGCGCAACAGTCTCTGGGGCAGTTCGCCACGCCGGAACAAGTGGCAGCCTTGCGCCTGAAAATGGGGCTGGATCAGCCCGGTGTGTTGCGTTACCTGCACTGGTTGATGAGCCTGCTTAGTGGTGACATGGGGCTGTCGGTATCCAACGCCATGCCGGTCAGTGACTTGATGGCCGGGCGTCTGCCCAACACCCTGATGCTGGCGGCCGCGACGGCGCTGGTGTCAGTACCGGTGGCGTTGTTTCTGGGCATCGGTTCGGCCATGGGCCGGGGCGGGCGCATCGACAGCTTCCTGAGCTTTCTCACCTTGACCATGGTGGCGGTGCCAGAGTTTTTGGTCGCGACCCTGGCGGTACTGATTTTCGCGGTGAACCTGGGTTGGTTGTCGGCGCTGTCCTACGCCAGTGACATCACTTCACCCTGGCAGTTCATGCGCACTTACGCATTGCCGGTGATGACGCTGTGCTGCGTGATTGTCGCGCAAATGGCGCGCATGACCCGGGCGGCGGTGATTGATCAGCTCGACAGCCCTTATGTGGAAATGGCCCGGCTCAAAGGTGTAAGCAAGATTCGGATCGTCCTGCGCCATGCCTTGCCCAATGCCATCGGCCCCATTGCCAATGCCATCGCCCTGAGCCTGTCTTACCTGTTGGGCGGGGTGGTGATCGTTGAAACGATCTTCAACTACCCCGGCATCGCCAGCCTGATGGTCGATGCTGTGACCAACCGCGACATGGCACTGGTTCAAGCCTGCACCATGTTGTTTTGTACGGCGTATTTGACGTTGGTGCTGATTGCCGACCTGTGCGCGATTCTTTCCAATCCGAGGCTGAGAAATCAATGAACAATCTCATTGTGAAATCGCCGACTACTACCAAATTGGCACTGGGCAAGGTTTCCCACGGATCGTCCTGGGTCGGCCTGATCGGCGCTGCGATGTGTGTGATCTGGTTGCTGGTGGCCATCTTCGGCCCATGGCTGGCACCGCATCCGGTCGGGGAAGTGGTCTCTGATAATGTCTTCGACAACCTGAGCGCTGCCTACCCGTTCGGCACCGATTACCTGGGCCGCGACATGCTCAGTCGGATCCTCGTCGGCGCACGATTCACCGTCGGCCTGGCGTTGGTGGCCGCTGTGTTGGCCAGCAGTCTGGGGACCAGTTGTGCATTGTTGTCGGTGGTGTCACCGAAGTGGCTGGATGAACTGATCAGTCGCCTGATGGATGCTTTCATTTCAATCCCCAGCAAAATGCTGGCGCTGATCATGGTCTCGGCCTTCGGCTCCTCGGTCACCTTGCTGATCTGCACGGCGGTATTGAGCTTCACTCCGGGCGCATTCCGCATCGCCCGCAGCATGGCGGTGAACATCGAAGCGCTGGAATATGTGCAAGTAGCCCGTACTCGCGGCGAACGTCGGCTGTACATCGCCTGCGTGGAAATCCTGCCGAACATGCTCAACCCCGTGCTGACGGACCTGGGGTTGCGCTTTGGCTTCATCGTGCTGCTGCTCAGTGGCATGAGTTTCCTGGGGTTGGGTGTGCAACCACCGGATGCCGACCTCGGCTCGCTGGTTCGCGAGAACATCGGCGGTCTCAATCAGGGCGCACCGGCCATTGTGATACCGGCCCTGGCCATTGGCACCCTGACCATCGGTGTGAATCTGTTTATCGACCGACTGTCGTCGCGACGTAGTCGACGTTCGGGAGGCCATTGAAATGAGTGAATTAATTAGCGTTAAGGACCTGCGAGTGGTCGCCTGTGGCGAGCTTGGTGAGGTGGAAATCGTCAAGGGCGTAAGCTTCTCCCTGCAGAAAGGCGAAGTGCTGGCGTTGATCGGTGAGTCCGGCTCCGGCAAGACCACTATCGCCCTGGCGTTACTCGGTTATGCCCGACGCGGTTGTCGGCTGGCTGGCGGCATGGTGCAAATCGGCGAGCACAACATGCTGGCGTTGAATGAAAGCCAGTTGCAAAAGTTGAGGGGCAACCGGGTTTCGTATATCGCCCAGAGCGCCGCAGCGGCGTTCAATCCGGCGAAAAGACTCATCGATCAAGTGATTGAGGGGGCGTTGATTCATGGCTTGGGCAGCCAGGCAGTGCTTGAGGCCAAGGCCATCGAGTTGTTCCGCGACCTGGCCCTGCCGGACCCCGATCACATTGGCCAGCGTTACCCTCATCAGGTTTCCGGCGGGCAACTGCAACGTGTGATGGCGGCCATGGCGCTGATCAGCGATCCATTGCTGGTGGTGCTCGACGAACCGACGACGGCGCTTGATGTGACGACCCAGATCGATGTACTGCGGGCGTTCAAACGAGTGGTACGCGAACGTGGCGCGACGGCGGTCTACGTATCCCACGATTTGGCCGTGGTGGCGCAGATGGCCGATCAGATCGTGGTGCTCAATGGCGGTGAGATCTTCGAACAGAGTGCCACGGCACCATTGCTCAAAGGCCCGGCCCACGAATACACCCGCAGCTTGTTGGCGGCAGCCCGGCCGGACACCACGATCCGTCCGCCTTGCGGCATCGCCGAAGAGACGCCGTTGTTGACTATCCAGGGGCTGACCGCCGGTTACGGCAACAAGAACGCGCAAGGCATGCCATCGATCCGCGTATTGGAGGACATTGATCTGACCGTGCGGCGGGGCCAGGCCATTGGAGTCATCGGTGAGTCAGGTTCTGGCAAGTCGACTTTGGCGCGGGTTGTGGCCGGGTTGTTGGAGCCGGCCCTCGGCGGGCTGACCTTCGATGGCCAGCCCTTGAGTGGCAGCCTGTCGTCGCGAACCGACGAACAGTTCCGACGCATTCAAATGGTCTTCCAGAATGCCGACACCGCGCTCAACCCAATGCACAGCGTCAGCACTATTCTAAGTCGCCCGCTGAAGATGTATTTCGGCCTCAAGGGTGCGGCGTTGCGCGAGCGCATTGGTGAGTTACTGGACCTCGTTCGTTTGCCGCGCACGATGGCTGAACGTCGTCCGAACGAACTGTCCGGCGGGCAGAAGCAACGGGTCAATCTGGCCCGGGCTCTGGCGGCCAAGCCAGACCTGATTCTCTGTGACGAAGTAACCTCGGCGCTGGATACCGTGGTCGGTGCAGCGATTCTCGAACTTTTGCGCGACCTGCGCCAGCAACTGGGGGTGTCCTATCTGTTCATCAGCCATGACATCTCCACCGTGCGAGCCCTGTGCGACGACATTGTGGTGATGTACAGCGGCTACAAGATTCAGGCCGGTACTCGACAATCGTACGCTGAAGCACCATTTCATCCCTATACCGATCTGTTGATCCATTCAGTGCCGGAGTTGCGCCAGGGCTGGCTGGAAAGCTGCGGAACAACGACCTGTGGCACGCTGCCGCCCATAGGTGCGAAGGCTAATGTGGCAGGGTTGTGCACCTTCCTCAATCGCTGTCCTGTGCGGGTTGACGGTCTGTGTAATTGCGTCCCGCCGGACCGCCGGATGATTGTTGGCGGCAGTGAAATCCTTTGCCATCACGACAGTGCGGAGTTGATGAAAACTCAGCAGCATTCAAACAACCTGATCGTTGGAGCCTATGCATGAACGGGCGTTTCGTCAGGCTGGCCGAACAGGATCGGCCAACCGTTCAATTAAAGGTCGACGGCATGCCGATCGAGGCGCTGCAGGGCGATACGCTGATGGTTGCGTTGCTGACTCAGGGCTCGGCGTTGCGTCAATCGGAGTTTGATCCGGGTCGGCGCGCCGGTTTCTGCCTGATGGGAGCCTGCCAGGATTGTTGGGTCTGGACCCGCAGCGGCGAGCGTATACGTGCCTGCTCCAATGAGGTCCGTGAAGGTCTGGATATTGTCACCACACAACCGGAGGCGATATGGCCACTGCGCGGCTGAGCACTCATCGAGTCGTTATCGTCGGCGCCGGACCGGCCGGTACACGTTGTGCCGAAACCCTGGTCGCCGCTGGATTCAAGCCCATCCTGATCGATGAAAATCGTCGTGATGGGGGGCAGATCTACCGTCGCCAGCCCGAAGGTTTTACCCGGGATTACGCCACGCTTTATGGTACAGAAGCCGCCAAGGCCAACGATCTGCACCAGAGCTTCGATCGCTTGCGCGGGCAGATCGACTATCGCCCGGACACGCTGGTGTGGAACCTGACACCGGGGCAACTGTGCTGTGTCAGCCAGGGCAAGCACTCGACAGTGGATTACGATGCGCTGATCCTCTGCACCGGTGCCACTGACCGCTTGATGCCGATAGAGGGCTGGCAGTTGGCGGGCACGTATAGTCTCGGCGGTGCGCAGATCGCCCTGAAATCTCAGGCTGTTTCCATCGGCCACCGCGTGGTGTTCATGGGCAGCGGGCCGTTGCTGTATCTGGTTGCCAGTCAGTATGTGAAGGCGGGGGCCAAGGTCGCGGCAGTGCTCGACACTTCGCCTCTGAGCAAACGCATCCTTGCCATGCCGAAACTGCTGGCACGCCCGGGGTTGCTGTTCACCGGGATGAAATTATTGGCGCAGTTGTATCGCGCGAAGATCCCGGTGCACCTGGGCATTTCGCCGCTTCAAGTGCAGGGCGATGCGGCCAGCGGTGTCAGTGGCGTACGCGTGCGTACGGCACGTGGTGAGACCTTGACGGTGGATTGCGATGCCGTGGCCCTCGGATATCACCTGCGCCCGGAAACTCAATTGGCCGACCTGGCCGGTTGCCGTATGCGTTTCGATGAAGCGTCGAGCCAATGGTGGCTGGCTACGGATGAAGACGGCCGGACCTCGGTCAGCGGCGTGTATGCCGCCGGTGACGGTTCGAAGATTCGCGGAGCAGATGCCGCGGAGCACGCCGGGCGCCTGGTGGCCATGGCGTTGCTGGAGGATCTGCAGCAGCCAGTGAATGTGGTGTTGCGCGACGAACAACGCCATGCCCTGGCGGTGATGGATGAATTCCGTCTCGGCCTGGCGCAGGCCTTTCCCTGGCCCTCCACCCAGGCCAAAGCCCTGCCGGACGAGGCCATCGTTTGCCGCTGCGAGATGATCAGCGCCGGCGAGTTGCGCCGGACCGTCAGTGAGAAGGGGGCCTGTGAGGTCAATCGGGCCAAGGCCTTCAGCCGGGTCGGCATGGGCCGCTGCCAGGGGCGTTATTGCTCCCAGGCCGGGGCTGAGGTGATTGCCGCTGCTGCGGGCGTCAGCGTGCAACAGGTCGGCCGACAACGGGGTCAGGCGCCGGTTAAACCCCTTTCGATACTCACCGAGGAGGTGTCGCCATGACGGTACAGAAAGCCGATGTCGTGATTGTTGGCGGCGGCCTGATGGGCGCCGCGGCGGCGTTTTTCCTGCGCCAGCGTGGGCAGTCGGTTATTTTGCTGGAACGCGACCAGATCGGTCAGTACGCCAGCGGCGTCAACTTCGGCAATGTTCGGCGTCAGGGGCGTTACCTTGGGCAGCTCGAGTTGGCCAATCGCTCGTTTGGGTTATGGAAGCGTCTGCCGGAGCTGATCGACGACGACCTCGAGTTCATCGCCAGCGGGCATATGCGGGTGTGTTACCGCGAAGACGAGATCGCCGAGCTGCAAGCCTACGCAGACGCTCCTGAGGCGGAGCAGCTGGACCTGAAGATCTTTAGTGGCGACGAATTACATAAGCGCTTTCCGTTTCTCGGCCCGGATGTGAAAGGCGGCTCCTATGCCCCTCACGATGGGCACGCCAACCCGCGTCTGGCGGCCCCGGCGTTTGCCCGTGCAGCACGACGCCTCGGTGCGCGGATCGAAGAGCGCACGGAAGTGGCAGAGGTGCAAAAGCTCGGCGGTGAGTTCCACATCAGCACCACCGACGGTCGTCAGTTCAGCGCCGCTCAGCTGTTGATCACCGCTGGCGCCTGGGGTCAAAAACTCTCGGCGCAGTTCGGCGAACCGGTGCCGCTGGAAACTCATGGTCCGCAAATGGCCGTGACCGAGCCAGTGCCTTATGCCTTGCCGACAGTACTCGGTGTCTATACCAAGATTCCCGAGGAAGTGATTTATTTCCGCCAGATACCCCGTGGAAACATCATCATCGGCGGCGGCTATCGCAGCGAACCGGACATGCTCAACCGTCGGGCCTATGTCGAGCCGCGCAGCATTCTCAATCAGTTCGATCAGATGCGTCGCCTGCTGCCGGGTGTCGGCAACCTGAACATCATTCGGGTCTGGAGTGGTATCGAAGGTTACCTGCCTGATTCACTGCCCGTGATGGGGCCAAGCGGCACCGTTGATGGTTTGTTCTATGCGTTCGGCTTCTGCGGTCATGGCTTCCAACTCGGCCCGGGCGTCGGCGACGTGATGGCCGAACTGATCAGCACCGGCAGCACCAGCACTTCGATTTTGCCGTTCTCCATCAACCGGTTCGCCTCTTCAGTCGAGCAACGGAGCAAGGTCTCATGAAGCCCCGAGTACTGGAGATTCTTAAACACCTGATGGCCTTTGAAACCGTTTCTTCGGAATCGAACATGGCCTTGATTGAGTACGTGCGCGATCTGCTGCTGACCAAGGGCATCGAGTCGCTGATCGTCAAGGACTCCAGCGGCAAAAAGGCCAACCTGTTCGCCAGTACTGGTCCGCGGGATGTGCCAGGGGTTCTGCTCTCCGGCCATACCGACGTGGTGCCGGCAGCGGGGCAAGCCTGGACCTTTCCGGCGTTTCAGGCGACCGTGCAGGACGGTCGGATCTACGGCCGTGGCAGTTGCGATATGAAGGGTTTTGTCGCACTGGCTATCGACGCCATGCTCGATGCCGCCGATCATCCGTTGAGTCGGCCGTTGCAACTGGCGCTGTCCCATGACGAAGAAATCGGCTGCGTGGGTGTACGACGTTTACTGGATGTATTGCATCTGGCGCCGGTGCGGCCATTTCTGTGCGTGATCGGTGAGCCGACCAACATGCAGTTTGTGCTTGGGCACAAGGGCAAGGGCTCTTACCGTTCTTACTGTCGCGGCCTGGAAGCCCATTCCTCCCTGGCACCGCGTTCGGTCAATGCGATTCACGTGGCTTGTGACTTCATCGCCGCGCTGCGTCAGGGCCAGCAGCAATTGCAAGAGCAGGGCGCTCAGGATACCGAATACGATGTGCCCTACAGCACCGTGCATGTCGGGCAGATTGTCGGCGGCAAGGCGCTGAACATCGTGCCGAACCTGTGCACCCTGGATTTCGAAGTGCGTAACTTGCCGGCGGACGACTTGGATCAGTTCCTGGAACAGATGCGCGAGCGTGCCGAACTGATCGTGCGCGAAGCCAAAAAGCTGTCCAGCGTGGCGGATATCGAGATCGAAACCCTGAACGTCTATCCGGGCCTCGATACCCACCCGAGCGTTGAAGCGGTGCGTTTTCTGAAAAACTTTGCGGCGCCGGACACCGGCACTGCCAAAGTTTCATTCGGCACCGAGGGCGGGTTGTTCAAACAACGCCTGGATGTGCCGGTGGTGGTCTGTGGCCCGGGCTCGATAGAGCAAGCGCACAAGCCTGACGAGTTCATCGAGATCAGCCAGATGGAAGCCGGCGAGCACTTTCTGCAAGGGGTGTTGGGCTCGATGCGGCTCTAGTGTTGCGTTTGCCTACTCCGGACACTCGCTCACCGCGCTTATGGCCTTGTTATGGCATGGCGTCCAGGAACGCTTGACGTCCCGAGCTTGAGTTCACCCGCTCATCGTACTGACAGTGTGGGAGGTGCTGAGAAAGGCTTCCCAGGCTTGCTTGACTGTGCCTGTTCAGAAATATCGCCAGCCACTCGCAACCCTTCCGGAGTCCTCTATGAAAGTGCTTGAGAGCCTGACATTCGCGGGTAAGTTCGTCTTGCTCGGCTTGCTAGCCGTGACCCTGATTACCATTCCTACCAGCCTCTACGTACTGGGTGCGTACCAGAATAGCCACCAGACAAATCTGGAGCTGCGCGGCATACGGCCGGTGCAGGCATTGCTCCAGTTAATTCACTTAACGCAGCAGCATCGCGATTTGGCATCCGTCGTGCTGACCGGCAATCGTGACTTCAATAAAGCCCGACTGGACAATCAGGCCGAAGTGGATCGCGCCGTCAAGGCAACCGATCAGGTTTTACAGGAGGCTCAAGTCTCCCCCAGCATTCTGGCTGCCTGGCGACAGGCGCAGCAACAATGGCAAGAGCTGGTCGGCCAAGTCTCTCAGTCCACAGTCAAGGGCCCGCAGAGTCTGGCCCGTCATAGCCAGTTGATCGCCGCCTACCTGCTGATCGAGGACGCAATGCTCGATCAGTTCAAACTGTCCCTGGATCCAGTTTTAGGGACGTACTCGCTGATGGCGGGCGCCTTGATCGAGTTGCCGCAAGCCAGCGAGTTGTTGGGTCAGTTGCGGGGTGCCGGCGGCCTGTATCTGGCGCAGGGTCGGATCCTGCCTGAGCAACAAGGTGCACTGCGTGGCCTGGCCACACAAGCACTGAGCAGTGTTGACAAGACGGCACGTGCCTTGACCAAGGCGAGTACCGCCGAGCCCGAACTCAAGGCTCTGCTGGAGGTCCCCCTAGCGGCGTTAGGTCCGCAAATCCAGCAGGCGCTTGCACTCAGCAATGCGCGATTGGTATCGGCCGTCGAAATGGACCTGGATTTCGCGCCCAGTGCAAACACCTCCGGGAATAACGAGTCTACCGATGCCCTGTACGCGCTTAAGCTGAATTACCCGGTCGGCGACTATCTCACGGCTTACAAAAAACCTGTTGACGCCTTGTATGCCATTGGCCGCTCAGCGCTGACAGCACTCGATGAGGAGCTGGTGAAACGCCGCGACAGTGCCCGGCAGAGCTTCATCCTGATGTCCACAGGTTTGCTGGTGCTGCTGTTAGCTGGCGGCACCTTGGCCACCTTGATCGTGTTGCGACTGCTTAAACAGTTGGCGATTGCCATGGCCGCAGCCGAACGTATCGCCGAGGGTGACCTGACCCGACCACTGGATATCGTTGGCAGGGATGAAGCGGCGCGCCTGTTGCAGGCGCTTGGGCGCATGCAAATGAACCTGCGCAGTACGGTCAGGCAGATTTTGAGTTCTTCCGAACGACTGGCCACGACGTCCGCTCAGTTAAGTGCAGTGACCGATGACGCCACCCGTGGTGTGCAACGCCAGAGTGCTGAACTCGACCACGCGGCCACAGCGGTAACCGAAATGACGGGTGTGATCGAAGACGTGGCGCGCAATGCCGCCTTGGCCTCGGAGGTTTCCCAAGCAGCAGACCAGCGTTCGCGTCAGGGGCAAGAGAGCGTCAGCCGTACAGTCGGTGCCATCGAATCGTTGACCGAGGATATCGAGGATACCGCAAGTGCCCTGCAAACCCTGGCAGGTCAGATAGGTGACATCGGCTCGGTGTTGGATGTGATTCGCGGCATTGCCGAGCAAACGAATCTGCTCGCCTTGAATGCGGCGATCGAGGCGGCTCGCGCGGGTGAAAGCGGACGGGGTTTCGCCGTGGTGGCCGACGAGGTTCGGGCCTTGGCGCAACGAACCCAGGAGTCGACCAAACAGATTGAGACCATCATCGGCTCGGTGCAAAAAAGCAGTCACGGCACCCTACGAGCCATGCAAAGCAGTAATGGTAAAACCCGGGGGACCCTGGAGGTCGCCCGTGCGGCAGGCGCGGCACTGAATGCCATCGTAGACGACATCGCCCAGATCAACGAACGCAATCTGTGTATTGCAAGTGCCACCGAAGAGCAATCCCATGTTGCCCGTGAGGTGGATCGCAACCTGCTCAATATCCGTGATGTTTCCCAACAGGCCTCGGCCGGCGCCAATCAGAGCCAGGCCTCTAGCCGAGAACTCGCGGGCTTGGCCAGCGAGCTGAATAGCATGGTCAAGCATTTTATCGTCTGAGCGAGACTCGTAGCGCCTCATTCATGCTCGGTGACCGGCTGCATCTCGGCATCGGAGAGCGTGAAGATAGCCCTCATAAACCAACAGTAGAGCCTGCTGTCGAATGCTGATTTTCAGCATTCGAGGCTGCCTGGGCGGCGCTTTCAGCATCCTCGTCTGTGGCGACACAATAGACTGAAGGCTGTCTCGGAACAGGACTCGACCATGCTCAAGAATCGCCTGAAAGACCCCAGTCTACTGGTAGAACTCGCTTACATCGACGGTCAGTGGATCAGCGCCGACAACGCCGCCACCCTGGACGTTATCGACCCGGCCAGCGGCCAGTTGCTCGCCCGCGTACCTGCGATGCAAGGCAGCGAAACCCGACGCGCCATCGAAGCTGCCGAACGCGCCTGGCCGGCCTGGCGCGCACGCCCGGCGGCAGAACGGGCGGCACTGCTGGAACGCTGGTATCAGGCGATGATCGACAACCTGGACGATCTCGCGTTGATCATGACCTGCGAGCAAGGCAAGCCGCTGAATGAAGCCAAGGGCGAGGTCCGCTATGGCGCCAGTTTCGTCAAATGGTTCGCCGAAGAAGCCCGTCGGGTTTACGGCGAAACCATCCCGGCACCCAGCGGCGACCGCCGCTTGCTCACGCTTAAGCAGCCGGTTGGTGTTTGCGCCGCGATCACTCCGTGGAACTTCCCTAACGCGATGATCACCCGCAAATGCGCACCCGCTTTGGCGGCCGGCTGCCCGGTCATCGTCAAACCCTCGGATCTGACTCCACTGTCCGCCCTGGCTTTGGCGGTGCTCGCCGAGCGTGTCGGCATTCCGGCCGGGGTTTTCAACGTGGTGACCGGTATGCCCGCCGGCATCGGCGAAGAACTGACCGGCAACCCGACGGTGCGAAAGATCTCCTTCACCGGCTCCACTGCTGTCGGTCGATTGCTGATGCGCCAGAGCGCCGAACACATCAAGCGCTTGAGCCTGGAACTGGGCGGTAACGCGCCGTTCATTGTGTTCGACGACGCTGATCTGGAACAGGCAGTGGCTGGCATCATGCTCAGCAAGTTCCGCAACGCCGGCCAGACCTGCGTTTGCGCCAACCGGATTCTGGTGCAGGACGGGATCTACGAGCGCTTCGCCCAACGTCTGGTGGAGGAGGTGGGCAAGCTCAAGGTCGGCAATGGCCTGGACGCCGACGTGACTATCGGCCCACTGATCAATGCGGCGGCGGTGAGCAAGGTCGCTCGACATATCGACGATGCTTTGAGTCAGGGAGCCCGTCTGCTCTGTGGCGGCATCCCCGAGGGCGACAGCCAGTTCGTCCAGCCGACGGTGCTCGGTGAGGCTCATGCCGGGATGTTGCTGGCCAATGAAGAAACCTTCGGCCCAGTTGCACCGCTGATGCGCTTTACCAGTGAAGAAGAAGCGCTGGCCTTGGCCAATGCCACGCCTTATGGCTTGGGCGCCTATTTCTTCACCCAGGATTTGCGCCGTTCATGGCGGTTCGGCGAGGCGCTGGAGTTCGGCATGATTGGTCTCAACACCGGGCTCATTTCCATGGAAGTCGCCCCATTCGGCGGTATCAAACAATCGGGTCTGGGCCGTGAAGGCAGCAAGTACGGCCTGGATGAATACCTTGAAGTCAAAGCCTTCCACATCGGTGGGCTGTGATCCGGTCACCGTTTGAACAGGACATTGAGGAGCCACGATTGATGAGTAAACCATTTAGAATCGCCGCGATTGCCGGCGATGGTATCGGCAAGGAAGTCTTGCCTGAAGGGCTGCGGGTACTGGAGCAGGCCGCGAAGAAATGGCAGCTGGACTTGAGCATCGAAGTGCTCGATTGGGCCCACTGCGATTACTATCTGGAACACGGGCAGATGATGCCTGCCGACTGGTTCGAACAACTCAAGGGCTTCGACGCGATTTACTTTGGCGCCGTGGGCTGGCCGGACAAAGTACCGGATCACATTTCCCTGTGGGGTTCGCTGCTGAAGTTCCGCCGTGACTTCGACCAATACGTGAACATCCGCCCGGTGCGGCTGTTTCCCGGCGTGCCGTGTCCGCTGGCCGGTCGCGAAGCGGGGGACATCGATTTCGTGGTGATCCGCGAAAACACCGAGGGCGAGTACTCGTCGGTCGGCGGCAAGATGTTCGAAGGCACCGAGCATGAGTTCGTGCTGCAGGAGTCGGTGTTCACCCGGCGCGGCGTGGACCGGATTCTCAAGTTCGCCTTCGATCTGGCCCAGACCCGGCCGCGCAAACGTCTGACCGCAGCCACCAAATCCAACGGCATTTCCATCAGCATGCCCTACTGGGATGAGCGCACGGCGACAATGGCCGCGAAGTACCCGGACGTCACTTGGGACAAGCAACACATCGACATTCTCTGTGCGCGCTTCGTGCTGCAGCCGGATCGTTTCGATGTGGTGGTGGCGTCGAATTTGTTTGGCGACATTTTGTCCGACCTGGGACCGGCCTGCGCCGGAACCATCGGCATCGCCCCCTCGGCCAACCTCGATCCGGAGCGGCGCTTTCCCTCGCTGTTCGAGCCGGTCCATGGCTCGGCGCCGGATATCTATGGACAGAACATCGCCAACCCGATTGCGATGATCTGGTCCGGTGCCTTGATGCTGGACTTCCTGGGCAATGGCGATGAGCGCTACCGTGCGGCCCATGACGGCATTCTCAGGGCTATCGAGCAGGTCATCTCCGAGGGGCCGATCACCCCTGATTTGGGTGGACAAGGCTCGACCCAGGATGTCGGTATGGCCATCGCAGCGGCGCTTTAACTCCAGATAACAACAGGTCGGCTGGAGAGCTCCACCCCTTCTTGTGTCTCACCCTTTTAGCCCGTCTCACTGCGGGCTTTTTTTATCGCGTGCCAATACCCCTCTGACAGTCTCTTTTCAAGGTGCCCTGCTGAGCGCCTGCACTGTGGAACTGCTTCTAACGGCTCTTTCCTTCAGTGTTGCGAAGATCCAGAGAAGTGGGTTCAAAGGAATGTGAAGGAAGGCGAGTATGCGGTTGTTATTGATGATTTTGGTGGGCTGCGCCATACACGCCAAGAGTTGGGCAAACGCCCCCATAGACGTGGTCATTCTCTGTGACGCCGGCTATCCACCCTATAGCTATGCCGAAGGGGATGAGGCCAAGGGGCTTTACACCGATATTCTGCGCAAAGCCTTTACCCGCATGCCGGAATACAACGTGCAAATTCGTCCCGTGCCCTGGGCGCGCGGTCTGGCGGAAGTGGCCAGCGGCCGCGCCTTTGCTCTCTATCCACCCTACCATCGACCCAGCGCACGGCCCTGGATGGACTTCTCGCGGCCTATATTGAGGGAGAAGGTAGTCGTCTTTGTGCGCGCAGAATTGGCGCGAATACGACCGGTCGAACACTTCCCGTTCGGCTATAGCGGTCTACGAATTGGCATGAACAGAGGGTTCATGAGCATTGATGATCAGGACTACCAAAGCATGCTCGCTACAGGTGCCTTGAAGCAGAGTTATGCCAACGACAATCGTACCAACCTGGCCAGGCTCTATCATGGGCGAATAGATGTCTATATCAATGACCGCCTTTCGGTCCAATGGGAACTTGACCAGATGCAACGCGAGGGCGTCTTTGCCCAGAACGATCTCAACTGGCTAGTCGAAGGACCTTGGCTCTCCGGTGAGGCGGGGTATCTTGGTTATACCCGGCTCAATGCTTCGGCTTATCCTTACAAGCCCAAATTCATGCAGCGTCTCGATAAGGTTCTGGCGGAGTTGGAGCGTGATGGCAGCATTGAGCGTCTGACAAAGAGTTACGATTTGGTTAACCCTTTGTACTCCCCGGGTGATGGCATCTAGCTTCGGTAGGGGAACACGCCCAAGTCACCTTCAGGGGGCTTCTGCCTCCGCGGGTCTCAAGTGTATCCCCTGGCCAGCCGGGCTACCTGCTTGCAATCACCTGCCTTAGCGCCTCGACAAAGCGGCACAGATCGCTCTTCTGCGTGTAGATGCTCGGCGATACCCGAAGTCCGCTGATGTGCCTGATCTGGCGGAACTTGACATGCACCTGGTGGTTTTTTCGAAGCTCCTGCTCAACCCATCGAGCATCACATTGATCGATAGAGAACAGGCTTACTGCGCCCAGCTCGACGGTATCAAGTGGCGTGTGGAGCCTGAAACCAGGAATGTCTTTGGCGAGGTCAACCCAGTAACGGGTCAGCTCCTGTAGGCGCGCGTGAATGACTCGCGTGCCGATTTGTGAGTGGAAACGGATAGCCGGGGCAATGCCCGCCTGTATCGCTGAGTTATAGGTGCCGAGATTCCAGTGGTCGAATTTGTCGATTTGAAGCGGCGGTGGATCGAAAGGCCCCAGCAACGGCCAAGTGCTGTCGATTCGGTCGCGCCTGACAATTAGCATGCCATTGCCGACCGGCGCCCCCAGCCATTTGTGGAGGCTGGTGATGAAGAAGTCGCAATCCAGTTCGCGGAAGCTGAGCGGCATCTGCGCAAACGTCTGGGCACCGTCCACCACAGTGACAATCGCCCGCGCTCGGGCTAGCGCACAGATGCGCTTGACCGGCAGGACTCGCCCGGTCCAATGCAGCATGTGGGTCAGCTGGATCACCCGGGTACGCGGGGTAATGGCCTGTGCATACGCTTGCACGATGACATTATCATCGTCCATCAGGTCGAAGTCGACAGTCACCACTTCGATGCCTTCGCGCTGCTGACGCTGCAACCATCCGGCTATTACGCTCGGATAGTCCCACTGTGATACCAGCACTTGGTCGCCAGCCTTCAATGGAATGCCGAAGATGGCTGTCGACAAGCCTTCGGATGAGTTGCGGTTCAGGGCGATCTCATCGGGATCGCAATCGGCCATGTCAGCCAGCTGTTGCTTGATCGTAGGGAGCTCGGCGTCGAGGTTGCTCCACATATTGACGTCCGGGTTGTGGCTGATCAGCCGATAGGCATCAATCATAGCCTGCTCTACCACCAGCGGTGGCGGACTCACGGCCGCGTTGTTCAGGTTTAATAGGGGGCGCTGCTCTGGATAGGCTGCGTACACGCGCTCCCAGAATGCTTCCCCAGCTACAGGCTTGTCTGACATCAGCTGCACTTCCATTCCCGCTTCTCACCTCTGTTTGAATTGTGACTGGGGCTTGCGCGCTCGCCATGCCCACGATCTTCAACGCCACGATTAGTGATCTCTTCAGAGCTGCCTGGACCATCAGTAGCAGTTCACTAAAGCCGATATAGATAAGGGGTTAGTATTTTTTTACCGAGTCTTCGAGCGTGTGCCCCTGAGCGTCAATGGGCGGGTCGCTGGGCTCCTCGGTGACTGGCTTATCGTCGCCCATGGATTTGCGAAATCCCCTGATCGTGTCGCCGAGATCCGATCCCAAGCCTTTCAGACGCCTGGTTCCGAACAGCATGACCACGATCAACAGGATGATCAGGAGTTTTCCGGTACTGAAGCCACCCAATCCCATTGTCTGTACTCCGCAAGTGATTGATCGGTTTTGTGGTGGGCCGGCGAAGGAGAAATCCATCTGCCGGCGCTAACGCGGTTCGAGTTATTTGACGACGTAGAACTTGCGCACATAGGCGCTGCTGTTCCAGGCGCATGGTGCGCCTCGGGGCACGAACACGGTATCGCCAGTGTTGACCGTCAGATGCGTCCCGCCCGCAACCTGGAGGGTCACACTGCCTTCGAGCAGGTGCATCAATTCGTGCAGCATGTGCGGCCTCGCCCTGCGGGTATAGGGTGTCGAGTCCCAGACGCCGATGCGCAGGTTGGTCGCTTCTTCGACAAACAAATTGTGCGAGCGACATTGCGGTGCCGGGCTTAGCAGAATTTCTGCATCCGGTGCTGCAGAGGGAGAGAGCAGGGTTTGCTGGGGGAGGGGCGTTAACCCGGGATTGCACGCCTCTACGAGCTGGGTATCGGCGCAGAATGCCCAGAGAGAGTCGGGTTGTGCCTCGACCTGAATCGATGTGCCCCGGGCAATCACGGCGCTGTCACCGGGATTGAGTTGGAGCGTGCCATCCTGGCTCTGCAGGGTGACTTGTCCCGCGTGTACCACGATCATTTCGCTGTAGGGATATTCATCGACGCTGAATTGTCCGCTCGCCTGGATCACGCCGGCAGCAATGTCATCCGGCCCGACATAAGCAATATGCCTGTCGAAAGGATCGTTTGCCCCCAACGAACCGGGGGTAAATTTTGTTAGAACGGGACTGCCGTCGGCGTGTGCCAGCAGCACTGCAGTGGGCTCTTGCATGAAGGAGTTTCTCCAGAAATATACGTCGTGTGGCGTTGGATGGATCTATGGGGGGTGTCAGCCGATGGCCTGAGTCACCAGCGCAAATTGGCGCACTCCGCCGATAGCCCGCGGCGGGGTGCCACGAGCCATTTGCGCAACGGTGTCGACCTGCTTCAGCCCGGCCTCTTCCAGCCAAGGGGCCAGCCCGCTATCGGACGGTATATCCATGCGCACGAATGCGTTCGGCACTTGGGCCAACAACACCGCGATCAAGTGCTTGGCCTGCTCTGGATTTTCTGCGATGACCGGGCCGATGCAGCGACCACGGCCGAATGGACGCAGCATGGCGAAGGCGCGAAGCTGACCATCGCGCTCGATACCAACCGAGTGTTCGACACTATCGAACAGATCATTGAGTACGGCCTGTCTGTTCAGGCCGCTGCCGGCGTTGGCCAGTTCGATTTGATCGTTTCTATCGGCCTCGGTCAGCGGGCGGCAGTGCTCACCGGCTGGCAGATCATTTGGTACTGGAGACAGCGCATGCCCCTGATGTTGTTGAATATGTCCAAAGTCAATGAATCCCTGACTGGCATAAAGTGGGGCACCGGCTAACGTCGCATTGAGCATGGCGGTACGTGATCCGCAAGCCTCAAGTGCCAGTTCCATCAGCTTGCGACCTATACCCTGGCCCTGGTACTCATCACTGACGATCACCAAGCCGATAGTGGCGTAATCTCCCTGCGCACAGGTGAACGCGGTACCTATCAGGCGACCTCCATCTTCTACGACAAAACCCTGCGCGATGCGCTGCAACATGGCCCATTCCTCCAGGCGGTGGGGCCATTTCAGCTGTACGGACAAGGCGTGGGCCAACGGCACATCGGCCGGGGTCATGGGGCGATAGCTATACGTAGGGCGTTGCGAGTTGGACATGACAGATCTCCGTATACAGGGAGCGTGACCGGTCGGATTTCTCCGTGGAAAGTATTGGTATCTCACCTGCTGCGAGGCCTGACAAGAGGCCTCCATTGATTCGGTAGATTCATTAAGCGACAGCTTTGTAGACCCCATTTACTGCTCAAATGAGAAGCATGATCGGCAGCAAATACTGGATCGGCTTTCAGGATGCAGACCAAAGCAAAAGGCACTTCTGATGGGGAGATTGCTTAAAAAAAGGCGCCCGGATGGGCGCCTCAAGGCTAAGGGAGCAGGGAGCAGACCTTCAATAAAACCGGCCGGTCCACAGGTAAAACCGGTCGGGACCAATCGTTACAGAATGCTCAGCGGATACTCGATGATCAGGCGCACCTCGTCGATATCGCTCTCGAACGAGGTCGCACGGTGTGTAGCCTGGCGCAGGCGGAAGGACAGGTCCTTGGCGGCCCCTGCCTGGACCACGTATTTGGCTTCCAGGTCGCGCTCCCACTCCTTCTGGTCGTCACCCACCTTGTTGGCATAGGCACCGTGCGGATCGGCTTTGGTGCCATCGATTTGATCACCTTTGACATAGCGGGCCATAAAACTCAGCCCCGGTATGCCGAACGTGGCCATGTTCAGGTCATAACGAGCCTGGATGGAACGCTCGTTGGGGGCGTTGAAGTCGGAGTACTGAATCGAGTTGGCGAGCCAGATCGAGTCCACACCGATGTAGTCGAAATACTCGTCACCATCGATCTTCTGATAGGCCAGGGTGAGCTTGTGTGCCCCCAAGGAATAGGCCGCCTTTGCCGACCAGCTCGTCGTGTCCAGTTTACCGGCACGCGCTTCGCCCTGGTCCTGGGTTTTATAGGCCGTCAAGCCAAAATTCAGCGATTGCTGATCAGTCAGAGGGATCGTATAGGAGGCACTGCCGAAGTGCTGACGCCAGACATTGACGGCCTCACTGGTGTACGCCATCAGGCTGAGGTTGTTGTTGACTTTATAGGTGCCGCCAATGAAGTCGACACTGTCAGCTTCGGTCCCACCGTAAGTGGTGAGCAGTTTGTCATCGGAGTTGGTCGAGGCTCGATTGTTGAATGCGGTGAAGTGGCCAGCCTCGAAAGAAACAGCGTCGAACTCTTTGCTCGACAGTTGGAAGCCGGTAGCGGTTTCCGGCAGCAAGCGGTTGTCGCCGGTGGCGAATACCGGAGCGGTCGGGCGTTGTTCGCCGTACTTCAGCACGGTAGAGGAAATGCGCATCTTCACTGCGCCGCCGATCTCGCCATAGCTGTCCGGCACTTCAGCTTCGGCGGTGCGGTTGTTGCTGATCGGCAGCAGACCGTTGCCGACTCGACCGCGGCCAGTGTCCAGCTTGACCCCACCGTACGCGAAGGCATCGGTGCCGAAACCGATGGTGCCCTGGGTGAAACCGGAGGCGAAGTTGAGCATGGCCCCTTGTGCCCACTCCTCGCGATAGCCATTGCGCTCGCTGGCGGGCTTGGAGCCGTTAGTACCTTGGCTATTGCTGCCGCCATTACGGAAGTCGCGATTCATATAGAAATTACGATTGAGCAACCCGAGGCTGCTGTCTTCAATGAAGCCATTGGCTTCCTGTTGCTGACCAGCTATTGCCAGTTGCGTGGTGGCGGCAATGACAGCCAAGGAGAGAGAGCTTAGTTTTGCGATGTTCATCGCTTACTCCATGAGTACTTATTAGTGTTCGTTGCATGCACGGCAAACAACGCTCTTGCGGCAGCTCAGGTAAACCACTGCGAAGTAAACCCGGGAGAGTCCTGTCGATCAGCGCCTAGCGGTGGACTTGGCCAGCAGCCGGGCTCCGCAGCGGTGGCTGTATCGCAGTTACGGCGAGACCTGACAATGGGGTGCAGTCAATTCGGTAGATTGCATAAGTTGTGGCTTAACGGGCCGCAATTACTACTCAATTTTGGGGAGGGATCAGCAGCAAATGTCGGCTGATTTTTTGGGGCGGGTATGCGCAGAAACAGCAAGATTGGATGAACAACAGGTTTGTTTTGTATAGCGCCAGACTTGCCTCAGAGAAGTAAAAAATCTGGCGCCGGTTGGTTGTTGCCGGTGGGTTGGCAGTCGTTGGTCAGTAACTTCGCTCGCGGTCAACCTGGCCAAGCATTGACTCACCGCGTTGATGACGGCGGATATTCTCCAGCAACACGCTAAACGCACTTTCCGGTTGGGTCATCGCAGCGATATGCGGTGTCAGCAATATCTGCGGGTGGTGCCAGAAGGGATGGTCCGGCGCCGCTGGCTCCTGTTCCAGTACGTCGAGCACCGCCGCGCTGAGCTGGCCGCTGGCCAAAGCCTCAAGCAGATCCTCTTCTATCAGGTGCCCACCCCGGCCCATGTTGACCAAGGCAGCACCTTTGGGCAGGTGCTTGAACAACTGTCGGTTGAGAATCCCTTTAGTCTCCTCGGTCAATGGCAAGACGCAAACCACGATGTCGCAACGGCCGAGGAAGGCCGGAAGTTGCTCGGCACCCGCAAAGCAGTCCACCCCGGCAATGCGATGCTCACTGCGTGCCCAGCCTGATAAGTCGAATCCAAAGGTCTGCAAGGTGGCTAGAATCTGTTGAGCTTGCGTGCCGAGCCCCATGACACCTACCCGACGTTTGGCAGCAGGTTGCAGCAGGTGAGCCTGCCAGCACCGAGCCATTTGTTGCTGGCGATAACGAAGCATATCCCGGTGCAGGCTGAGCACCGCAAAACTGGCGTATTCGCACATGCCGCGGGTGATGCTCGGGTCGAGTAAACGTACCACCGGCAGGGTCGTTGGCAGACGGTCAAGGTCAAGTTGGTCGACCCCGGCCGACAAGGCGAACAGTACCTGCAGGTTTGGCAACAATGTTTCGAGATCGTCCGGCGCCTGCCAGGCTGCCAGGTAGCGAATATCCTTCGGATCGCCGATGTCCGGCCAGGCACGCCATTCGATATCCGGAGCGTGCTCAGCGAATAGGCGCTTCCATTGTTCGCCGCGCACCGGGTCAGCTTTATAGAGCAGGGCCATGGGTAACTTCTCGCTTTAGATTGGGAGTATCCAGCATGCCCGAGTGGCAGAGCAGGATATGTCGAAAGAATCTGCGTAAACGCATAACGTTGCGTTGTATGGGGTGCACGTCGGCAGATTCCATGGGAGCTGGCTACAGCTGAAGGATTCTGCTGTTTACCGGGGTGAAAACAGTCGATCCGAATTTCTCAGAGGCCAAGTTCGGCTTAGACAATTGCGTCGAAAGCTTAACCTTTGGAACACATCGCAGCCGTTTTCCGGTTGCCAGGTTCACTATGGGAGATGCCATGAACAGTAAAGTCGAAGAAACCCCGAGTTTGCTCCGTCAACGCGATCAGTTCGTGCCACGGGGTTTGGTCACGGCACACCCGCTGGTCATTGACCGGGCTCAGGGTTCTGAGGTGTGGGACGTGGACGGGACGCGCTACCTGGACTTCGTCGGCGGCATTGGCGTTTTGAACATCGGTCACAATCACCCGAAGGTGGTCGCGGCAGTGCAGACCCAGTTGCAAAAGATCAGCCATGCTTGCTTCCAGGTGGTGGCCTACAAACCTTATATCGACCTGGTACAGCGTTTGTGCGAGTTGGTGGGTGGTCAAGAAGCCTACAAGGCGGCGCTGTTTACGTCCGGTGCAGAGGCTGTGGAGAACGCGGTGAAGATCGCCCGCGCACATACCAATCGTCCAGCCGTTATCTCCTTTCGTGGCGGTTTCCATGGGCGTACTTTACTGGGCACGACGCTGACGGGCATGAGCCAACCCTACAAGCAGAACTTCGGGCCCTTCGCTCCCGAAGTCTTCCATACGCCATACCCTAACGCCTATCGCGGTTTCAGCAGCGAGATGGCGCTGCAAGCTCTGAACGAATTGCTGGCGACCCAAGTCGCTCCGGATCGCGTAGCTGCGATCATCATCGAGCCGGTGCAGGGCGATGGAGGCTTCCTTAGCGCACCACCGGAGTTTCTCCAGGCGCTGCGGGCTCTGACCGAACAACATGGCATCGTGCTCATTCTGGATGAAATTCAGACTGGCTTCGGCCGTACCGGCAAATGGTTCGGTTTCCAGCACGCCGGGATTCAGCCGGATCTGGTCACAGTCGCCAAGAGTCTCGCCGGTGGTTTGCCCATATCGGGCGTGGTGGGTCGTGCGCACATCATGGACGCGCCATTACCTGGCGGTCTCGGTGGTACTTACGGCGGTAACGCCCTGGCTTGCGCAGCGGCGTTGGCGGTGATCGAAACTTACGAACAGGATCAGTTGCTCGAGCGTGGTGAGGTATTGGGCGAGCGGCTGCGTCAGGGCCTGCTGCGCTTGCAGGAACGTTACCCTCGTATTGGTGACGTGCGCGGCACCGGCTTCATGCTGGCAATCGAACTGATCAAAGACGATGAGGCCCGCAGCCCCGATGCAGAGCTCACCCAAAAACTGATCGATCAGGCAAGGGTTGGCGGGCTGTTGGTGATCAAATGCGGGGTGTACCGAAATGTGCTGCGCTTCCTCGCTCCTCTGGTAACCGAAGAACATCAGATCGACGAAGCGCTGACAATTCTTGAAGCGGCATTGTTGCGAGTGTTGGATTAATCTCAGGTCTCGGTTGGCGCAATATAGCAATGCGCCGACCGAGGGCATTTAGAGCACATGGATTGATGAATGCATCATGGGAGGCTACGCACCATGTACCTGACTGATTATCGTGCACTGCTGATCGATTGCGACGAAGTCCTGGTCGATCGGGATTCCGGTATCTGGACGGCCCTGCAACCTTTGCTCGAAGAGCATCCGGGCATGCCAGGCAGGGAAGAGGTATTGGCTGAGTTTGACGAGGCGGTGCGCACGCTCTATCCACGTTTTTCCGAGCTGGGCTTCAGTGGCTTGTTGTGCTTTGCCCATCGTCAGCTGGCAGAGCGTTTTGGGCTCAAGGCCAGTTGGGAAGAGGGTATGAGTTTCGCCCGTTCGGCATGCAACTGGTCGCTGTTCGAGGACGCGCCCGGCGCCATGTTGTATCTGCGCAAATTCTATCGGCTGCTGGTGTATTGCGATCGTGATGCCGAGGATCGCGAACAGCTCTGCGAGCGTTTGGGGATTCTGCCCGAAGACTTGCATTCCCGAGCCAGTAATCCACTGGAGGACAGCGAATGGTTGCTGGCCAACAACCTGGAGCCCAAAAGTATTCTGCAGGTTTCCAGACCTCCTGCGCAGCCACCAAAAGCGGCTGGTTTGTGCCTGATCCGTCGTGGCCATGAGAATTATACTCAGGAATATTCCGCAGAATTTTACATCACCAGCATGGCTGACCTGGTCGCTCAGCATCAGCTATCTTTGCGACGTTGAGTTTGCTAAAACCACTGTCTAACTGAACGGCAATCAAGAGGTACCCGATGGAAGGTTTAATTAAACTAGACCGAATTGATATCAGTATCCTGGTTGAACTTCAAAAAGACGGCCGAATGACCAATGTCAGTCTGGCCGATGCTGTGGGTCTGTCATCCAGCCCATGCTTGCAGCGGGTAAAGCGGCTTGAGTCTGCCGGCTATATTTCCGGGTATAGAGCTCATCTAAACCTTGCCAAGATCACCGATTCGGTCACGGTATTTACTGAGATTACGCTCAGCGACCATAAACGTGAGGACTTCGCCAAGTTCGAATCCAATATTCGTTTGGTCGATGAGGTACTTGAGTGCCATTTAGTCAGCGGCGGTTACGATTACCTGGTGCGCTTCATGACCTGCAGTATTCAGCATTATCAGGAAGTAATCGAAGGGCTGCTGGACAAGAATATCGGTATCTCCAAGTATTTCAGTTATATCGTAATTAAATCCCCAGTACTTAAAGATGGGGTTCCGCTGCGTCGGCTATTACGTCACTGATGCCACTCCGGTCACTTCATGTCTGCTGATTTCCCTGGCGGCTTAATCTCGATTGCCAATGAGAAGGATATTGGTGCATTTAATTGTGCATTTAGCACTTTTATTTGAAAGTAAAAGCTATTAAATGAGAATAGGAATTGATAGCATTAATCGCAATTCCTGCCGGCTCTCGATGTGCCTGGTATCTTCTCGAAGGTTATATGTTCATGCGTCGAACTCTCGTTTCTCTGTGTGTGATTCAAGCCATCTCTCCGTCCACCTGGGCTGAACAATCACCAACTGATCCCGCGTCCTTGGAGTTACAAGCGATCGATATCAATGGCATATTCGCTGAGCAGGCCCAAGGGCCGGTCCAGGGGTATCGCGCGACCCGTTCGGCCAGTGCCACGCGTACCGACACCTCGATCCACGAAACGCCTCAGTCCATTACTGTGGTGCCCAAAGACGTTGTGGAGGACATCAGTGCCACTCGCTTGCAGGACGCCCTCGACTACGCCGGCGGGGTGGGGCGGGCCAACAATTTCGGTGGCCAGGGGCTGACCACCTTTACCGTGCGTGGCTTTACCACGGGTGAGTTTTATCGCAACGGCTTCCCGATCAATCGCGGTTATCCGAACATGCCGGATGCCAACACCATCGAACGGCTCGAAGTGCTCCGAGGGCCGGCGACTATGCTCTACGGCCGCGGCGATCCGGGCGGTACCTTCAATGTCATCTCCAAACAACCGCTGGCCGAGCCCACTGTGACGCTGGGTAGTCAAATCGATGACCAGGGAATGAAGCGTGGCACCCTGGATGCTTCCGGCCCGCTCGACGAAGAGGGGCGCCTGGCCTATCGCTTGAACGTGGTGGGTGAGGGCGGCGATACCTTCCGCGATCATGTCGAAACCGAACGTTACGGCGTAACGCCGGTGCTTTCCTGGCAGGCCAACGACGACACCAAGGTGATTTTCGAAGGCGACTTCATGCGCAATAACCACCCGCTCGATCGCGGCCTGACGCGCTTTCCAAACCAGATTGGCACCGCCTCTCGCGACACCTTCTTCGGCGAAAAAGACGTTGGCAAACTGCACAACGACAACAATATGGCGCAGTTGCGTTTCGAACACCTGCTTGACGATAACTGGACGCTGGGTGGCGGATTCCAATGGCTCGACGGCACACTGCAAGGCAATGCGGTCGAGGCCAACGGTGTCGCAGCCGACGGGCGCACTCTGGGCCGCAACTTCAACTACCGCAAGCTGGAGTGGACGGACAAGGACACCCAGCTCAACCTCACCGGGCATTTCACCGCGGGCGGTTTCGATCACACGTTGCTGACCGGCGTCGAGTACGAAAATTACGACTACCAGTCGATCATCCAGCGCTCCAGCGGGGCGGTGAGTGCCTACCCGATCGATATCTTCGACCCGGTGTATGGCCAGCCACGTCCAGCCTTGACCCGCACCCCGACCAACGACAAGGAAAACCTCAAGACCTACGCCGCTTTCGTCCAGGACCAGGTGGCCTTGACCGAGCGTTTGCGAGTCCTGGCCGGGGCCCGTTTCGAGCGCTTCGAGCATGACTACGAAACCTTCGTGCCGGGTGGCAGAAGCTGGCAGGCCAGCGACAATGCCGTAACGCCGCGCGTCGGGGTGACGTATGACCTCACCGACACCGTGGCGATCTATGCCGATACAGCTCGCTCGTTCAAGCCCAATTCCGGTGCCAGTCGCCAGGGTGGTGGTTTTGACCCGGAGAAGGGCAAATCCTATGAGCTGGGTATCAAGTGGGAAGCGTTGGACAGTCAGCTGAGTGTCGACGCGGCGATCTACCAGATCGAAAAACGCAATGTGCTCACCACCGATCCTGTGGACCCGACCTTCAGCGTGGCGGCAGGCGAGGTGCGCAGCCGTGGATTTGACCTGAACATCGCCGGCAACCTGACCCCGCAATGGCGGGTGATCGGCGGCTACGCTTATGTCGATGCCGAAGTGACCAAGGACAACGTCATCCAGTCCGGCACCCGGCTGATGAACATTCCGCAGAACAGCTTCAGCCTGCTCAATGTCTACGAGTTCCAGGATGGCGCGTTCAAGGGGCTGGGGCTTGGCACCGGGCTCAAGTATGTCGATGAACGCGCAGGGCAGACAGCCAACATGGCGTTTTCGATGGGCAGCTACACGGTTGTCGATCTACTGAGCTACTACAAGGTCAACGACCGAATCAGGCTTAACCTGGATTTGAAGAACCTGACTGACGAAGATTATGAGGAAGGCGCTTTCGGCAATGTCTACGCCTATCCAGGGGCGCCGAGAACCGTACAGGTTGGTATTTCATACACCTTGTAGGGAGAACTTTCCTGGGGCGCGCGCGAGGGGTATTGCTCAGCCGCTTCTGGATATGACTTGTCGTTAAAAGAGCACAACACCATCACGGACGGGCTTGAGACGTCGGCTGTAGTGCTTGCGAGCCGTGCACGTTTAATCAATGCAAAACATTTAACAAAAACAACTATTCCACCGAGGTAAGAAAGATGAGTGCGGCTTCCCTGTATCCCGTTCGTCCCGAGGTTCTGGCTAACACGCTGACCGACGAGGCGACCTACAAGGCGATGTACCAGCAGTCGGT